>NZ_KV803851.1:0-200 GCF_001811185.1 Corynebacterium sp. HMSC067D03 | reverse complement strand
GGCTCTTCCGGTTTCGGGGTGCGTAGCGGGGTGAGGTAGAAATCGACGGGATCAGCGGGTCAGCACAACATGTAGGGGTCCCTGGTGTGAAGATGAAAGTTCCTACACAACCATCTAAACCCACCAGGGACCCGTACTGTGAAGCCTACTGGAAACCTCGTTGCCGACACCATCTGCCGTACCGCGGAAATCGGGCTTGC
>NZ_KV803850.1:0-470 GCF_001811185.1 Corynebacterium sp. HMSC067D03 | reverse complement strand
GTCGGCTCGGTCGGCTCGGTAGTCTCAGACGGATCCTTAGAGGTCACAGTCTGAGCCTTATCGTTGATGTCCTTGTGCTCAGCGATGACATTCGGGTTCTTCGGATCAGTACCCGGAGTCTCCTTGCCCTCCTTGTCGACCTCAACAGAAGTCAACTCCTCAAAGGCAACCGCAGCCTCAACCGGCTCAGTTACAGAATCATCAACGATGATCTCAACAACAACCTCACCATTGGCAGCATCCGGAGTAAAGGTCTTCTTACCCTCACCCAGAACAGTCTTGCCATCAGCCTTAGAAATCAACTCAGCATAAAGGGTGTATTCCTTACCCGGAACCAGACCCTCATACGTCACCGTATCGTTAACCTGCGCACCAGCAACAACCTGAGTTGCACCGTTCGCAAAATCAGCATTCGTCGAAATCTTCGGCTCAACACCCGGCTCACCCGGCTCAGTCGGCTTCGTCGGCTC
>NZ_KV803849.1:0-299 GCF_001811185.1 Corynebacterium sp. HMSC067D03 | reverse complement strand
CGGATGAGTGTGTCAGCGACCGCCAAAGCACTCGGTGTGGGCTGGGACCTGGTCAATAAAGTCGCACTAGATGCCTGCCGCCAGCTTGTCTACGGCGACCCTCACCACCTAGACGGAGTTCGCGTCCTTGGAGTCGATGAACATGTATGGAAACACACCAGAAAACCAGGCCAGGCATCAAACCTGGTGACCATACTCGTTGACCTCACCCCGCTGGTGGACGGGCGTGGGCCTGCACGCTTGTTAGACATGCGACCGGGCAGGTCGGCAGATGTGCTCAGCGGGTGGCTTAAGGAACG
>NZ_KV803848.1:0-1284 GCF_001811185.1 Corynebacterium sp. HMSC067D03 | reverse complement strand
CGGACCTGACCCCTGTTTGGTAGACACCTGATATCCAGCCCGGTTGGGTTGGGAAGAAAGGTAATCTACCACCATGCCTAGGTACTCCGAACAGTTCAAACGTGATGCTGTGGCCCTCTACGAAAACAATGAGGACCTCTCACTTCACGCGGCTTCAGCAGAGCTTGGAGTCAATCGATCCTCACTTTATTCCTGGCTTAAGCAGTACGGCACCGGCAAACGCGCCCGCACGAAGACCCTGCGTGACAACGCCCAGGCGACAACCGATTCTGAGCGAATCCGCCAGCTAGAAAAAGAAAACGCAAAGCTGCGCGAAGAACGCGACATCCTGCGTAAGGCCGCGAAGTATTTTGCCGAAGAGACACGCTGGTAATCCGCTTCCAGTTTGTCTATGACTACCGAACCGAGTACTCGGTCAAGCGGATGTGCCACGTGTTAAAGCTCAATCGCTCCTCGTTCTACAAATGGGTCAACACCCGCGAAAAACGCAGGTTAAAGACGTGTTCCGATGCCCTTCTTGGTGCGAGAATCAAGACTATCTTCGATGATGAGCACGGGCTTTATGGTGCTAAACGCATCGCTGCAAGCCTCAACGACGATACGGACTTTCCTCCGATCAATCACAAGAAGGTCGCACGCATCATGAAATCCATGGGGCTGAAAGGCTTTAGTAAACGGCGTCGGTGCATCACCACCAGGCGCACGCCTGGCCATCGAGTCATGCCAGATTTAGTAGGCCGCAAATTCACAGCTGACAGGCCGAACCACGTCTATGTAGGCGACATTACGTACCTGCCGTGTAAGGGCGGCAAGAACATGTACCTGGCCACGGTCATCGACGTCTACTCGCGCAAACTCGTCGGCCATGCACTAGCCGATCACATGCGGGTATCGCTGGTTATCGAAGCTTTATCTCATGCCAGAAAAGTCCGCGGAAGCCTTAAAGGGGCAATTTTCCATTCCGATCATGGCAGTGTGTACACCTCACAAGCATTTAGAGAGCACTGCGCTGTACTTGGTGTTCGCCAATCCATGGGAGCAGTGGGTACAAGTGCCGATAATGCCCTGGCAGAATCGTTTAACGCCAGTCTCAAGCGTGAAGTTCTGCGTGATCGGAAAGTGTTTGACAATCCCATCATCTGCCGCCAAGAAGTCTTCCGATGGTGCATGCGCTACAACACGCGCAGACGGCATTCCTGGTGCAACCTTCTAGCCCCCGATGCCTTCGAAGCACTCACATCAGCTACACTGACTCAAGCAGCATAGCTAACCCCCGACGTGTCT
>NZ_KV803847.1:409-2420 GCF_001811185.1 Corynebacterium sp. HMSC067D03 | reverse complement strand
TTGTTACCTATCCGGATGGTTCTACTGACCCCACTGAGGTGACTGTCACGGTTGCAGACCCGGATGCTCCGGCTCCGGCCCCGTCCGTTAACACGGACGGTGCAGACTCGACGATTCCGGCTAACAACGAGCCGCACCCCGTTGGCAAGGTTGAGAACCCGACTGGTGACGAAAAGGGCAAGCTCGTCGATAAGGATGGCAATGAGATCCCGGGCTCCAAGGTCGAGATCGATGAGGATGGCAACATCAAGGTCACGGTGCCGGAGGGTACTGATCCGCAGGATGCCAAGGTCATCATCACCGACAAGGGCGGCAAGAAGATCGGCGAGATCGATGTCAAGATCGTGAACCCGAACTACCGCGACGCCAAGAAGGTTGAGGCTGGTAAGACCGAGACCTCGAACAACCCGTTCGGTGACGCCAAGGCTCCGAAGGGCACTAAGGCAACGGGTACTCCGTCCGAGGGCTCCGAGGACTGGGAGTTCGGTCCGAAGGATGGGGACGCCGTTAAGCCTGGTGAGGATGGCGTCGTCACGGCGAAGGCTCCTTCTTACGAGAAGGTTGGCGAGAAGATCGCTGAGAAGCTGCCTGAGATTCAGAAGCAGAAGAAGGGTAAGCGTTGGGATGAGTTCGTGAAGATCTTCACCCCGTTCGCGAAGCCTTCTGTGGATGTCGAGTTCACCTACCCGGGTGGTTCGATGGACAAGGCAAACGCTGGCTTCGACCTGGTTGGTAAGGACGGCAAGTCCCTGCTGGATCCGACCGGCGACTTCGATGATGATGGCATCTCGAACAAGGACGAGATCGAGGGCGGCTCCAACCCGGCTGATAAGGGTCAGGTTCCGGACAACGAGGCGCCGAAGGTCAAGCCGATCAAGCCGGGTGACAAGGAAATCTCCGGTACGGGCGACCGTCCGAACGAGACGATCAAGGTCACGCTGCCGAACGGTAAGGTCGTCGAGACCACGACCGATAAGGATGGCAACTGGAAGATCAACGTTCCGTCTGACGTCGACCTGAAGCCTGGTCAGAAGGTCATCGTTGAAGACGGCGACAAGAACAGCACTGAGGCAACCGTCGGTATCGACACCGCCAAGTGTGTTGCTACCTCCGTCGGCTTCGGTCTGCCGCTGATCGCGCTTCTGCCGATTGGTCTGGCTACCCAGTTGGAGATCCCGGGTCTGTCTGACTTCGCTGCTCAGGCGAACGCACAGATCCAGAACGCCAACACCCAGATCCAGCAGCAGCTGGGCATCTTCAACCCGCAGCTGGCTTCCCAGGTGGACGCAATCAACGCGAAGCTGGGCCAGTACGGCACTGACCTCGCTACGGTTGCAGGTGGTCTGGCTCTGATCGCCGCTGGCATCCTCGCCGGCATGATCATCTACGACAACTGCTCCCCGAACGGTGGTGGCTCTTCCGTGAAGGACCTCGAACTCAAGGGTTCTTCCGGCAAGACCTACGCTGGTTCCTCCAAGGAGGAGAAGCCGACGACTACTCCGAAGCAGAAGTAGGTTCAAGTTAGGCACTAGCTAACTGACTGTTGCCCCGTATTCCCATCGTGGGAATACGGGGCAACTGCGTTTTTGTACCAGCTATCAGCGACGATTGCCACGCGGACAGCAAGCGCGATTGTGCCGGTATCTCCCTTCAAATCGTGCGTTTCACCTGAATGGTGCTTGTAAGTTGGGTAGAATTTTCACGGTTACAGGCGTATCGAATACTCAAAAGACCCTGTTACGCCAATCCTTGACTACATCGCTCGAAGGGGCGTTTGCATGAAGAAGAACTATATCGCTCGTCGTCGTGGCACGTCGGTTGCTTCGGCTGCGTTGTCGTTTGCGTTGGTTGCACCGCTTGCGCAGCCGGTTGCTGCTCCGCAGTTTGCTGCGGCTGCGTTTGCTGGCACGAAGGATGAGGCTGGTCAGCCGAATGAGGCTGGCAATGGTGTGTTGTACCCTGGCGAGAACGCTGATGGCGTCTACCAGTCTGTGGTGGATGAGCAGCGCTA
>NZ_KV803847.1:0-309 GCF_001811185.1 Corynebacterium sp. HMSC067D03 | reverse complement strand
GCGCAGTGGACGGAAAAGGGTGGTATTACCTCCCCGGTTTATACCGGTGTGACTCGTGAAAATGGTTACTACACCATTGAGATGAAGTCGTTTACCAACGCTAAGGGCGAGGTTGTGAAGTTTGATGCGGACCCGAATGGTCCGCAGTATGAGAAGATTCGTGTGTGGGTGGAAAACCCGGATCCGGATAACTTCACACAGCTCTATGGCTACAACTTTGGTCACATGGGTCCGAATGCAGCGACGACTGACACTCCGGGTGGTATGAGCTGGTATCTCGGTTCTGACCGTGTGATGAATGCTCGTTTC
>NZ_KV803846.1:0-1786 GCF_001811185.1 Corynebacterium sp. HMSC067D03 | reverse complement strand
TTCGAGTACGGAAACGTCACCACCAAAAGGTGCACAACCTTGGCGGGATCAAGCGGTTAATGCGCCACGTTTGAATAGTTGCTCGAGTATTTCACGTGGGGTTGCTCCGCCGAGGACTTGTCGTGGTGTGTCGTTGAGCTCGTTTTGCACCCAGGCGACGTGCTCGGGGGTTACTTCGGCGAAGTCGGTGCCTTTCTTGTAGAACCGGCGGCGGATCTCACCGTTGGTGTTTTCGTTGGTTGGCCGCTGCCACGGCGAGTGCGGGTCACAAAAGTACACCTCGCAACCGTCTTTGATGCGCACACGTGCGGTTTCAGCCATTTCCACGCCTTGGTCCCAGGTGATGGTCTTGAGCTGTTCGGCGTTGAGGTCTTTGACCATCTGCTGAATCGTTTCAATCACCGTCATCGATGTGTGTTCGGTGGGCAGATGGCCAAGCAGGGTGTAGCGGCTGGTGCGCTCTACCAGGGTAATCAGCGCGCTTTTACCACCTTTACCGATAACAAGATCGCCTTCCCAGTGTCCAGGGATTGCCCGGTCATCGGCTTCTGAGCTGCGCCGGGTGATTTCAGCGCCTTTGATCCATGGCTTACCGGTTGCCACACCGGCATTGCGGGGCCGGGCTTTTCGGCGCTTCCCGCCACGGATGAGCACATCTTGGGTCTTCATCACCGCTTCAAGCTCGGCGCGCAGACTGCCTTTGCCCTGGATGTACAAGGCACTGTAGATCGCTTCGTGGGAAATTCGCATGCTTTCATCATCGACGAAAGCGTGCTTAAGCCACACACTGATACGCCCGGGCGACCACCGGCGGGCAAGGCATGCCACCACCACAGCGCGAAGTGCCGGGCTGTTATCAAGCTTGCGCACCTTCGGCCGGCACGCACGCGTTTTAGCGCCCGCGTGGGCACGCCGAGCGTTGTAGAAGACCTTTCTTTCGCCGTCATCGTCGATGATTTCCCATCCGTTGCGGGCGATTTCCCGGCTGATCACGCTGTGGTGACGCCCCAGAAGTGTTGCGATCTGTCTGGCTGACAATCCCTGGCTGCACCCATGTTGGATCGTCAGGCGGTCTTCAAACGACAGTCGGATTCCGCGGCCGACTTTTACACGGTCCCGGGCGTGGTCGGCAGGGGTGTGGCCTGCCTGTGTTTTCATTGCTGCTGGCACGCCTACAACTCTGCTGTGCACAGGTGGTTTCACCGTGCAAGCCTCCGGCGTGTTGGCAGGCTGTGACGCATCACGGTTTACGCCCGCTTTCTCCTGGCGTGCTTGCCTCACCCAGCGATACACCGTGTTCACAGACCGGTCGAACGACGTCGCGACCTTTTCAACCGGTTCACCCGCTAGTACTCTCTCGACCGCGTCAGCTTTCTGCTGCGGGGTGATGCGGGGCTTTTGTTGCAGTTCGGTGAGCGCACCGACTCTCACCAACCGCCAGTACAACGCCCCTGGTGACATGTCTAACGTCGCGGCCACATCCGATATCGACATACCAGCAGTCACCAACGCTACCGCGTCGTCGATGCGCTGGTCGCGTTCACGCGCCAACGCCTTCTTCGGCGGGAGTGCGCCAGCTTGCTTGACCCATTTATAAACCGTGCCCTCAGCAACACCGGCATCCCGAGCAATCTCGCAGACATCATCGCCTGCAACAAGCCGCGCCACCGAAGCAGCCTTCACATCCTTCGGAGTCCAACGCCCAGCCACAACAACCTCCAAGTCGAGGTGGCGCATTCACCCACTGACAGCTCCCTTCACATCTGACGCCAGGTTGATTTCTGCC
>NZ_KV803845.1:0-454 GCF_001811185.1 Corynebacterium sp. HMSC067D03 | reverse complement strand
CCCCAGCGTGTGGCGTTGCCGGTGCGGTTGGAGCGCCTTGCCCGGGCAGCGTCGGACCGCCAGCGCGCGCTCGGCGAGCCACTGGAGGTGCAGGTCAACGCGGTTGATTTGCCGGAGCCGGCGGCGTCGGTAGCTGAGCGCATGGTGCGCGAGGGCTTAAGCAACATCGTGCGCCACGCGGGCGCATCTAAGGCGGTGATCACGGTGGATAAGCTGGGCGCGACCGCAACCATCGACGTCTTTGACAACGGCCGCGGCATCTCCGGCAAGGAGGGCTACGGGCTCAAGGGCCTGCGCGCCCGCGTGGAGGAGATCGGTGGGGAACTTTCGGTGGAGGGCAACGTCCTCGCCGCGACACTGCCTGTGGAGGAGCAATGACGCTGCGCGTAATGCTTATCGACGACCACCCGGTCGTCCGCGCCGGCCTTCGCGCCGTTCTCAACTCGTTCGGCGA
>NZ_KV803844.1:7480-172273 GCF_001811185.1 Corynebacterium sp. HMSC067D03 | reverse complement strand
TCCACTATGCAGTCACTGACACAACACACCCACATTGTCACAATGACATCTCAATACTGATCATCACGATCACATCAACCCCCAAGATGTGTCGGTGGTTGATAGCGGCGGGGAAACGCCCGGTCCCATTCCGAACCCGGAAGCTAAGCCCGCCCGCGCCGATGGTACTGCTCCCGGGAGGGAGTGGGAGAGTAGGTTACCGCCGACCCAACAACTTCACACACAAACACCCGTAGACGAAACCACCCAGTTTCATCTACGGGTGTTTTTTCACATTCCCATCCCTCTACATTTCGTTGGTGACCACCAACTTGTCCGCAATGCGGAGTCGGAATGTCTGCAATGCGGAATCAACGACAAAACCGGCGTCACTATCCCACTGCATAGTCAACGGCTGGGTTCCCAACCGCCCGTGACCTGGCTGAGGCAACAGAATCGTTGGTGTCCACCAGGTTGTCCGCAACGCGAAGTGAGAATCGGAATGAGGCTCACTATGCCACTGCATAGTTGGTGTCCACCCACTTGTCCGCAATGCAGAGTAAGGAGGGGATCGGGCATGACTATGCCGCTGCATAGTTAATGGGTACACCCCCACTAGTCCGCAATGCGGAGCCAAGCGGTTTCCACCCGCCCGTACATACTTCATGTCTGGCGCGAACAGCTATCGATGCAAAATGATGCCTCATCGGCTGCAGGGTTTTACACTCCGCCCAGGTTGGCGAAAGGTGTGATGTGCAGTTTTGCATTCGGGGTTCCGGTAAGTCAGAAATGGTCCCGACAGATTGTGACAGCCGGACTGCCCAACGAAGGAGCTGTCAGGCCTTCCCGCCTCTAATTCAGTGCGAAGGAGCGATCTTCGCCGGTTAATGGATCCACAAACCCTAAACCGATGCAACGTAACCGCATGGGGCGGGAGAAGTCCTCGGCGTCGGCGGGGAGCAATGTGGGGTAGATGGTGTCGCCAAGGATGGGGGCGGCTTCGGTCATCATCTGGAGGCGCAGTTGGTGGGTGCGGCCGGTCGTTGGGTGGAGGACGTAGCGTGCCAGAGGAACGGTGACGCCATAGAGTGACTGCAACCCCTGCTCCTGCTCGGCAGGCAGCCGAGTAACGGAAGCTACCTCGGTGTGGGAGTTCGGCTCCTCACCCACGAGTACAGAACCGGCGGCTTCGCCAGCAACCTTGACCAGGTGGTGGGACCAGTCTGCAGGTACGGACAGTGCAACATACGGTGCGATCGCCTCGTACATCTTGTCCACCTCCCGGCGGGCAAAAAGTTCCTGGTAGGCGCCACGGACTTCGCGGCGTTTGGTCAACAGCAACAAACCAGAGGTGCCGCGGTCCAATCTGTGAGCGGGGGTGAGTTCTTCGTTCCCGGTGGCGCGACGGAGACGCACGGTGGCGGTTTCGGTGATGTGGGAGGCACGCGGCATCGTCGCCAGGAATGGTGGCTTGTCCACGACGAGGATGTTGTCGTCTTCGAAGACTGGAACGATGTCGTAGGGGACGGGTCTTTCGGGGGCGGGACGTCGGTAGAAGAAGACGTCGGTGCCGGGTTCGAGCCAGTCCTCGGGAGTGATTGGGGTGGTGTCGCGGTGAACGACGAGGGAGTCGTCGAAACGCTGTTGTACTGCGGAAAAGTTGTCTTCGGGGTGGCGGTGGCGCTGAGTGGAGACGAGGTGCCAGATGAAGTCGATGGCGCGGATGCCGTCGCCTTCGGGGACGCGGGCGCGGGATGCGCCGAGGCCGCCGCGGGGTGGCAGCGGCATTGCTGGTGGACCCTTCTTTCTCGCCATAGTGTGTAGTAGATTAGCCCGCATGGATTTAGGAGCATTGGTTGAGCCGTTGATGGGCTTCTTTTCGCAGGGCATTGGTAAGGCGATCGCGGACGCGTTGACCCTGATTTACAACTTGCTGTATCCGGCGAATGCGCCGGCAGCAACCCCGGTGGAGATTCCCCGCTAACTTGCGCTTGCGCGACTAGAATGTGGGTATAACCACCTGTCTACCTCAGAAAGGCTGAGATAATGACCCAGGAAGAGACCCGCGAAGACATCGTCGTTGTTGCTGTCGATGGCAGCCCCGCTTCAGATAATGCGGTGCGTTGGGCGGCGAATACGGCGATGAAGCGTGGTATTCCGCTGCGTTTGGCTGCGAGCTACACCATGCCGCAGTTCCTGTACGCGGAGGGCATGGTTCCGCCGGCGGAGATTTTCGACGAACTCCAGCGCGAGACGATGCAGTCCGTGGATCGTGCCCGCGATATCGCACTTGAAGTGGCGCCGGACCTGCACATTGGCCACGCGGTGGCTGAGGGTTCTCCGATTGACATGCTGCTGCGTATGTCGAATGAGTCCACGATGATCGTGATGGGCTCCCGTGGTCTGGGCGGCCTGTCTGGCATGGTGCTGGGCTCCGTTTCTGGTGCTGTGGTGTCGCACGCGAACTGCCCGGTTGTGGTGGTGCGCGAGGATAGCGCGGTGACCGAGGAGAACAAGTACGGTCCGGTTGTGGTCGGTGTGGATGGCTCTGAGGTTTCGCAGCGCGCAACAGAAGTTGCCTTCGAGGAGGCGGCGGCGCGTGGTGCGGAGCTGGTTGCGGTGCACACTTGGGTGGATACGCACATCCAGGGCCCTGGTGCGGGATACGCGGTGGCTGAGGATCACTGGGAAGCTGTGAAGCAGGATAAGCAGCAGCTTCTCGACGAGTTGTTGGCCGAACTGATCGAGAAGTACCCGGATGTCCAGGTGAAGAAGGTTATTGCACGTGACCGTCCGGTGCGTGCACTGACCAACGCGGCAGAGAACGCCCAGTTGCTGGTGACCGGTTCGCACGGCCGTGGCGGCTTCAAGGGCATGCTGCTTGGCTCCACTTCGCGTGCGCTGCTGCAGTCGGCGCCGTGCCCGATGATGGTGGTCCGTCCGGAGGAGTAATAGATTCGTTACCCAAAAGTCCGAAAAACGAGGGACAATGGTAGGGGTAACTGACATAATCTATTTATAAGGACGGATTTCAACATGACTCCAACACTTGGTTTTATCGGCTGGATTATTATCGGCGGCCTTGCTGGCTGGATCGCATCCAAGATGCAGAACCGTGACGCACAGATGGGCATCGGCCTGAACATTCTGGTCGGTGTTATCGGTGGTTTCATCGGTGGCTGGCTGCTTGGCCTGCTCGGCTTTGATGTGGAAGGCGGTGGACGCTTCTTTAGTTTCCTGACCTGCCTGATCGGTGCGGTGATTCTGCTGTGGATTGTGAATAAGGTGACAGGTAGTCGTCGATAAGCAATCTGCTTTGAGCCCCCGGAGTGAGCTGCTCCGGGGGCTTTTCGCTGGAATAGACGAACCGTTTTGTCTATATTGAGATGGTCCTGTTTTAGGCGCGCGAAAGGAGTTCCTATTGGCCGCCGCCACGAGTAAGAAGAAGGCGCCTGCGCGCCGCCGCGATCGTCCGAGTCCTCGGCAGCGTCTGCTGGATGCCGCGACGAAGCTGTTTACAGAAGAAGGCATCCGCGTCATCGGCATTGACCGCATTTTGCGTGAGGCGGATGTGGCGAAGGCGTCGTTGTACTCGCTGCTGGGGTCGAAGGACAACTTGGTTGTTGCGTACCTGGAGGAGCTCGACGAGCAGTACCGTTCACGTTGGGGTGAGCGTGCGGCGAAGGCGCCGGATGCGGATTCGAAGATCCTCGCCTTGTTCGATATGGCGATCGAGGAGGAGCCCCAGAAGGAGTTCCGTGGCTCGCCGTTCCTCAACGCTGCGGCCGAGTACCCGCGCCCGGAGACGGAATCCGAGGAGCGGATTGTGGAGACCTGCAGGAATCACCGCCTGTGGATGCATTCCACGATCACGGAGTTGCTCAATGAGAAGAATGGCTACGATTCGTCCTCGTTGACGGATGAGCTGCTGATCTTTTTGGAGGGTGGGCTTGCTGGTGCGCGCATTTTGCGTGACAGTGCCCCCTTGCACACTGCGAAGACCTTGGCTAAGTCGAAGCTGGGTGCGCCGCCGCCGGATTACTCCATTTAGGTAGGGCTGTGAAGAATCGGATTAGTTTCTCGCAGGTGATTGGCGAGGTCCTGCTGACGGTTGGCGTGCTGCTTTTGCTGTTCGCGTTTTATGAGTCCTATTGGACGAACTTGGCGTCGGCGAAGATGCAGGACGAGGTGCAGTCGAAGCTTGAGGAGCAGTGGGTGAACCCTCGTCAGGCGAAGCACGCCGAGTTGGGGGACGCGCTTGCGAAGATGTATATCCCGGCGTTTGGGCAGGACTACCAGTTCGCCATCGTCGAGGGCGTGCAGGAGGCGCAGTTGCTCACGGGTCCGGGCCACTACCCGGATACGCAGTTCCCGGGCCAAGATGGCAACTTCGCGGTTGCCGGCCACCGTGTGGGCAAGGGTGCGCCGTTTAACGACCTTGGCGCGCTGAAGGCCTGTGACGCGATCGTTGTGGAGACGCAGAAGGAGTGGGTGACGTATCGGGTGATGCCGTTGTCGCCGGATCCGGCGGCTCGTCACGCGGAGGGCGCCGGATGCCTACCGGAGCAGATGAATGAGCGGATCGCGTCGGGGGATTATCAGCACGTGCTTGGCCGGGAGATCACGCTGCCGGGCAACATTGAGGTGGTCAACCCGATGCCTGGGTCGAAGTCCACGAAGGTGGAGCCCGGCATGGAGGGGCTGATTACGTTGACCACGTGCCACCCGCAGTTTTCTAATGCGGAGCGCATGATCATTCACGCGGTGCGCACGGAAGTGATGCCGAAGGACCAGGCGGGCGCGCTCCCGCCGGCGATGGCGGAGGTGGATTAGCCCATGTATGCAGCGTTGTGGCGTAAACTGCCCGGCCCGCCGGTGGTGAAGTGGCTGCTCACCGCCGTCATTTTGGTGTTGCTGTTCCTCCTGCTCATGGAGGTTATTTACCCATGGGTGTCGGCGCAGATGCCGTATAACGACGTCGCGGTGTAGCCCTTAGAGCCAGCGCGGTACCGGTGGGTGCCAGGCGCGCAGTGCTGCGATGAGTTCGTCGGGGTCGTCGGCGACGATGAGGTGTGCCCGGTCGGTGGCGCGCACAAAGCCGTGGGCGACCATGTGGTCCACCATGGCGATGAAGGGGGCCCAGAAGTCGCGGCCGAGCAGCCCGATGGGTTTGCGGTGGAGGCCGAGTTGTTGGTTGGTCCATTCGTCGAAAAGTTCGTCGAGGGTGCCGGCGCCGCCGGGCAGGGCCACGATGGCGTCGGAAAGTTCGCTCATGCGTGCTTTGCGCTCGGCGAGGGTATCCACCATTTCGAGGCGCTCGAGCCCGTCGTACTGGATCTCGTATTGCGCCAGGTGGTGTGTGAGGACGCCAATGCTTTTCGACGACCCCCTCGCCACCTCACCCATCAACCCGAGCCTGGATCCGCCGTAGACCAGAGTGGTGTCGTGGCGGGCCAGTGCCTCGCCGAAACTGCGGGCGAGCGTGGCGTTGTTCGGGTCGGTGCCCTCGCGGGCGCCGGCGAACACGGCGATGGCGTTGATGTTCGCGGGGTGAAGCGCGGGAAAGATTTGGGTGCGCAGCAGGGGCGCGATTTCAAAGTCGGCGTGGTTCGTGGGGTCGATCCAGGTGGCTTCGGCGATCTCGGCGGCGGGGGCCGGGTCGGCGGGCAGGCCGGGGTGGAGGAACACAGTGGAGGTCACGCTGTGGCCGGGCTCGTTGGAGGCCTCGGCGGTAAACGTGCCCAGGTAGCTCAAGTGTTCGGGGTCGACGTCGATGCCGACTTCTTCGCGGGTTTCGCGCATGGCGGTTTGCAGGCGGGTCTCGCCGCCTTCCGGCTTGCCCCCGGGGAGTTGGTAGCGCGGGCTGGAGTGTTTGCGTACGCACAGGACGCGCCCGGCGTTGTCGGTGAATACGATGGCGGCGACGTTGATGGTGTTCATTACAGCCCTAGGTTAGTGATCGCCTCGACGGCGACTGCTTCGGCTTTGACGGACTCGTCCTGGTTAGTAAACACCGTCACGGCCACGTTGTCTTTGGCCACCGAGTACGCGGCGCCGATGCGGTTGGGTACGTCCCCGCCGCCGTGGCGGCCGCCGTCCCAGCCTGCGGGGTGGTCGGCGGGTTGGGTGAGGTCCACTGGGGTGGCCCAGTCCACCACCGCCATGGCCTGTTCGGGGGAGTCCATGTGGCGCACGATCACGGTCAGTTGGGGTTCTTCCGGGTAGGACCAGAACTGGCAGGCTGGGGTGTCGAAGCGGGTGTCGGTGCCCACCCCGGTGACGCGTTGGCCGTTGGTGCGCGCCACCCACTCGGTGTCCAGGTAGGGGCATTCCTGCCACCCGTCGCGCGAGGTGTCCGGCAGCGCTTCGACCGGCAGGCCGGAATCGGGGGCGGGTGCGGGTTCGGGGGTGGGGGTGTCGTCGTTAAGCGATTGCTCCCCGCAACCGGCGAGGGCGAGCACGAGCAGCACGATGGGTAATCTCGAACGCATGAGCTCCAGATTAGTGCTGCTGGAGCAGCACCCCGGAAAACGTACCGAAAACAGCGCGCTTGATTCCGGCATCACCATTTTGGCCGTGTGCCTGATGGTGGTGTCGCTGGGCGCGCTGGCGCGGATGCCGCTGAACGAGGCGCTGCTGCACATTCTGCTGACTGCCGGGTTCGCGTTTCTGCTGTTCTACGGCATGGTGGAGATGTACCGATGGGGCAAATGGGGTCGCATCGTGTGGGCGTTTAGCGCGACTGCGCTGTGGGTGGCGGATACGACGGTGTCGCCGGTGGCGGTGTACTGGGTGTTCGTGCTGTTCTTCGTCTATCTGCGGGCGATGCGCGGCTGGCTCGGCTACGTCTGGGTGGCGGTGGGGCTGGCGATTAGCATCGCGGTGCAGATCCCGGCGGGGCTCACGCTCGGCGGGGTGATGGGGCCGGCGCTGTCGGCGGTGGTGGTGATGGCGATTGATTGGGCGTTTTTCACCATCAATAAGGTCAGCCAAGAACGCCAGCAACTTATCGACGAACTCCTGACCACCCGCGACCTTCTCGCCGAAACTGAGCGCGCCGCCGGTGTAGCGCAGGAACGCGAACGATTGGCTCACGAGATTCACGACACGGTGGCGCAGAACCTGTCCTCCATTCAGATGCTGCTGCACTCCGCCGAGCGCGACATCCAAGCGTTGGGTGTGGACGCGACGCAGCCGTTGCGCAAGATGGAAACTGCGCGGCGGGCGGCGTCGAACAACCTGGCAGAAACGCGGGCGATGATTGCGGCGTTGGCGCCGGCGCCGTTGACGGAGTCGTCGTTACGTGAAGCGCTCGAGCGGGTCGCGGGTGACTTTGCCGCGGCAGGCGAGTTGGACATTGAGGTGGAGACAGACGGCGAGGCTATCCAGCTGCCCATGCGCGTGGAGGCCGGCCTGCTGCGTATCGCGCAGGGGGCGGTGTCCAACGTGGTCAACCATGCCGAGGCCACCCGTACCCGCATCACGCTGACCTACGCGCCGGACGAGGTGCGCCTGGACGTGGTGGACAACGGACGCGGCTTCGACGTGGACGGTCAGGAACTCAAACCCAGTGGGTTGGGGCATTTGGGGCTGGACGCGATGCGTTCGCGTGCGGCAGAACTGGGTGGGAAGTTGGACATTGAGTCCGCGCCGGGCGGGCCTACGGCCCTTTCTGTCGCCGTGCCGGTTAATATCAACCAAAAGACGTAAACGAGGAGGTCCCCGGTGATTAGAGTCCTGCTGGCAGACGACCACGAGATCGTTCGCCTCGGCCTGCGTGCCGTGCTCGAAGAAGCGGACGACATCGAGGTCGTGGCAGAAGTTGCCACCGCGGAAGGCGCGATCGCCGCAGCGCAAGCCGGCGGCATTGACGTGGTGTTGATGGACCTGCGCTTCGGCGCCGGCGCGGAAGGCCAGCGTGTGACCACGGGTGCGCAGGCGACGGCGGAGATCCGTTCCCGGATGTCCAACCCGCCGAAGGTGCTGGTGGTGACCAACTACGACACGGATGCGGACATCCTCGGTGCGATTGAGGCCGGTGCGGTGGGCTACCTGCTGAAGGACGCCCCGCCAGAAGAGCTGGTCGCGGCGGTGCGCTCGACTGCCCGCGGTGATGCCACGATGTCGCCGGTGGTGCGCGACCGTTTGGAAACGCGCGAGCGTACGCCACGTTCGTCGCTGACGCCGCGCGAGCTGGAGGTGCTGCAACTAGTGGCTGCTGGCTCGTCGAACCGCGAGATCGGCCACGAACTCATGCTGTCTGAGGCCACCGTGAAGTCCCACCTTGTCCACATTTACGACAAGTTGGGTGTGCGCTCGCGCACCTCGGCCGTGGCGTCGGCGCGCGAGCAGGGAGTGCTCTAACTAGCGGGAGAGGCGCTCCTGGACATCGCCGGCGAGGACGTTGAGGTCCTCGTCGATGGAGTTGTGAGCCAGACGGCGCTGCTCCGGGTTGGCGTGTTCGGCGTTGCGGACGGCCTGCTCGAGTTCGTCGAGGCGCACGCTCGCGTCACGCTTGAAGCTGTCGCTGAGGTCGCTGGAGCCGGCAACGCTTGCGCGGACTGCCTCGACACGAGCCTTCAGTTCAGCGCCGCGGCCGGAGTGGCGAGCCAGATCACCAGCGGACAGGCCGAGGCCTGCTGCGTTGGCGTTCACCTGGTTCTGCTGCAGGGAGGTCAGCGCCTTGTAGATCAGCGGCAGCGCGACGGGGACAATGACGCGGGCGGCGCCGGTCCACTGCTTGGCCTTCTTCTTGGTAATGCCGGCTTCTTCGATGCGCTTCAGGTGCGCCTTGGCCAGGTCCTTTTCGTGCTTACGCTTGCGCTTGAGGCCCTTCTTCTCTTCCTTCAGCAGACGCTTTTCTGCCTTGTCCAGCAGTTCGGCGGTGCGCTTGTCGGCCTTCGCCTGATCCTTGGCCAGTTGGCGTGCGTGCACCTCAGCGGCCTTAATTTCGGCCTTGACGTTGCGGCGTGCTTTGCGGATGATGCCCAGGACACCCATGGTCGGTACTCCTTGCGTTTTCGTTTGCGTTAACTCCAAACAACTGTACCTGTCGGTCCGGCAACGCTGCCCGGGTATCGTGGCAGGCATTGTGAAACCTCCCACCGTGGGCGGGACTGCCCAACCAGCGCAGCCGGTGCGGGCATCCGATCTTGTCGGGTGCCGCTACCGGCTGCGTCAGCGACGCGCGCACCCGGATACGCCTGAGCTGCCGGATGCGCTGCTGCGCCAACCGCAGATTGATGCGGGGCGTGCAGCGGTGTTCGATGCGTTGCCGGTGAAGCGGGCGGTTGGGGATGGCCGCGGAAAGGCCTTTACGCGTATTGATATCGATCCGGGTGCGGGGGTGGATGCGCGGATCGTCGAGACGCGAATGGCGCTGAAGCGGCGCGCACACCTGATCACTAACGCGGCGCTCGAAGGCGAGATCGATGGGGCGCCTGCACTCGCGGAGGTTGACATCCTCGTGCGCACCGACCGCGGGTACGCGCCGGTGATCATCTCGAACCACCGGGTAGCGCGGGAGCATCCGACGAACGAGATGTTGATGGTGCCCACCGCCAGGCTCGGGTTGGGGCGCGCGATGACGGTGAAGGCGAAGGGCCGCCACCACACGGTGGACGGGTACCGCCTGGCCATGGCGCATGTCCTGCTGGGCACGCTTGCGGATGGTCGCGGCGGAGCGGTTGGGCAGGATCGGGCGCGCGTGTACGTTGTCGACCCCGCCCGCTACGTCCCGCAGTTGCGTGAGGCGCTCGCGGTGGAGATCCCGGACGAGCCGAAACGGATGAAACAGTGCGCATCCTGCCGGTTTTGGCCACTGTGCAAGCCGCGCCTGGAGGAACTTGACGACATCTCGCTGCTGCTTCCGGGCGGCCGCGGGGACGTGTGGCGCGAGGAGGGGATCACCACGGTGCAGTCGCTTATCGACGACGGCCCCGCCGAACCCGCAGCCATCGCCCGCGCCTGGCGCGCCGGCATCCCGGTGTTGCGGCGCGAGAAGTTAGCGCCGGTGCCGCGCGCCGACGTGGAGATCGACATCGACATGGAGGCCTACCTCGACCAGGGCGCCTACCTGTGGGGCGCGTACGACGGTGAGCAATACCGCGCGTTTGTCACCTGGGAAGACGTTGGTGGTGCGGCCGAGGAGGCGAACTTCAACGCGTTCTGGTCGTGGCTGATGCAGCGGCGCCGCGACGCGCGCGAAGCCGGCCAGACCTTCCGCGCTTACTGTTATGCGGCGGGTGGGGAGAACCATTGGCTGCGGTCGTCGGCACGCAGGTTTGCCTCGGTGGACGAGGCGGAGGTAGCCGAGTTCATTGCGTCTGAGGATTGGGTCGACGTGTTCGCCCTGGTGCGGCGTTCGCTCGTCGGTACGGATGGGCTCGGCCTGAAAGTACTCGGGCCTGTGGTCGGCTTCGCGTGGGAGGACGACGACGTGGATGGGGAACGCTCCGTGGCACTGCGCCGCGCGGGCAGGCTTGGCGATATCGAAGCGCGCGACATGCTCATCCGCTACAACGAAGACGACTGCCTGGCCACCCGTGCCGTGCGCGACTTCCTCGACGCCGGCGCGCCGGGCGTGCCACGTTTGGGCGAGGTTTAGCGGGGTTTAGCGGGGCTCCGCCTTCCACAGCGCCGCACCCGTGGCCACGAGGGCAGCAAGTAGTCCGGCGAGCACACCGACGAAACCTGCCCACGGCAACGCCTCGTACGCACGCCCGGTGGCCGCGCCCAGGATCGACGAGCCCATGTAGTAGCAGAACACGTACATGCTGGAGGCCTCCGCACGGTCGCGCTCGGCGATGAGCCCGACCCAACCGGATGCCGTGGAGTGCAGCGCGAAGAAGCTGGCGGTGAACACCAACAGGCCAAGGAGTGTGACCCAGAGTGATCCGCTGGCTGCGGCGAGCGCGCCGAGGAGCATGAGTATCGACGATGCCAGCACCACCACCCCGTGCCCGTGGCGCTTCAGCAGCACACCGGCACGTGCGCTCGACCAGGTGCCGGAGAGGTACACCACGTACACCAGGCCGGACAGTGCGGCGGGTAGGCCGAAGTCGAGCACCGCGCGGAAGCCGAAGAAGTTGTACATGGACACGAACACGCCCATGGCCACGAACGCGGTGGCGTAGAGCACCAGCAGCCGGGGGTTGCGCAGGTGGCGGGCCATCGCGCGAATTTCCGCGCTCGGCCGGATGGAGAGTTTTGGTACGAAATTGCGCTGCTCCGGAAGCAGCCACACGGCAATCACTGCCAGCAGGAAGGCAACGAGGCCGCTGCCTAACAGCGCCCACCGCCAGGAGGTGACCTCCAAAAGCCCTGCCGGGATGAGGCGACCGGTGAGCCCACCGATGCTGTTGCCGGCGATGTAGAGCCCCATCGCGCCGGGTAAGTCCCGGTGGTCGAGTTCTTCGGACAACCACGCCATGGCCACCGCCGGGGTGCCGGCGATCATCGCGCCCTGGAGGGCGCGCATGGCGATGAGTTGCTCGGCGTTTTGGGCGATGGGCAGGAGCAATCCGATGCCGGTGGCGGCCAGTGCGGAGATGACCAGGACGCGTCCGCGCCCGTACTTTTCCGACAGGATCGACGCTGGCACTACGCACAGCGCAAGGGCGCCGGTGGCGGCGGAGACCGTCAGTGCGGCGGTGGAGGGGGTGATGTCCAACTCGGTGGTGAGCGTGGGCAGTAGGGCCTGGGTTGCGTAGAGGGTGTTGAAGATGGCGAGGCCGAACGCCAGCATCGCTAGCGTTGCTTTGCGGTATTCAGGACTGCCTTTTCTCACCCTGCCTATGTTACGAAACTTCTCGCGGGGGAATTACGCAACAAAAACTTTGCGAAAATACTTGCAGTTAAGGCGACCCTAACTTAGACTGCTTCTTGAGTTCATGCGGACTCGACGTATCACAGGGAAAACAACAAGCGCCCGCCACCTCCGAAAGGAGGTGGCGGGCGCTTGTATTAGCTAGGTCGCTGCAGGTTTATGCAGAAGCCTTTGCGTAGCGCTCGTTGACGTCGTCCCAGTTGACAACGTTCCACCAAGCCTCGACGTAGTCAGCCTTGACGTTCTTGTACTGCAGGTAGAAAGCGTGCTCCCACATGTCGAGCATCAGGACCGGGGTGAAGTCCACGGAGATGTTGCCCTGCTGGTCGGTCATCTGCTGGATGATCAGGCGGCCAGCGATGTGGTCGTAACCAAGCACTGCCCAGCCGGAGCCCTGCAGGCCGTTAGCCACGGCAGCGAACTGCTTCTTAAAGCCCTCGAAGGAGCCGAAGTCGCGGTCGATAGCCTCGGCGATTGCGCCGGTCGGGTTGCCACCAGCGTTCGGTGCCATGTTCTTCCAGAAGATGGAGTGGTTCGTGTGGCCACCGAGGTTGAACGCAAGGTTCTTGGTCAGTGCGCGAATCTTATCGGCGTTTGCGTCGCCGTTGCGCTCTGCCTCAAGAGCCTCGAGTGCAGTGTTTGCGCCGTTGACGTAGTTAGCGTGGTGCTTGTCGTGGTGCAGCTGCATAATCTCTGCGGAGATGTGCGGCTCAAGTGCGTCGTATGCGTACGGGAGATCAGGAAGCACGTAAACAGCCATGATGGTTTCCTTTCGTTTGATTTCGTGTACGGCAACCATCGTAGAGAAAATTTGGGAACAGTGTTGTGCCCAAACTCGTTACAGCAAATATGGGATTTCTTTTCGCACCTGAGCCAAAGCTTGTCGACGACACCACGGCCCTCCCCGGCCGCCCCGAACCCGTCCTTGCCAACCCCCGCCCGCACGCCGTGCTGACCACCCCGATTACCGGCCCGTGGCGTGAGGGGCAGAAGCGCATCCTCATCGGGATTGGCTGCTTCTGGGGTGCGGAGAAGATGTTCTGGCAGCTCGACGGTGTTGAATCGACCTCGGTCGGCTACGGCGGCGGCATTACCCCGAACCCCACCTACCGCGAAGTCTGCTCCGGCCAGACCAACCACGTGGAGTTGGTGGAGGTGGTCTACGACCCGGAGGTGATCTCGCTGAAGGAGATCGTCAAGATTGCGCTCGAGGCGCACGACCCCACCCAGGGTTACCGTCAGGGCAACGACGTGGGCACCCAGTACCGCTCCGCCTTCTACACCGACACCGAGGAAGAGGCCGAGCAGATCCGCGAGTGGATCCGCCAGTACGAGGCAGACCTGAACAGCGCTGGCTACGGCGACATCACCACCGAAGTACGCGCCGGCGCGCCGTACTACCTCGCCGAGGAGGAGCACCAGCAGTACCTGCACAAGGTGCCCAACGGCTACTGCCCGCACCACTCCACCGGCGTGGCCTGCGGCATTTAGTAGCCGTGCTTGGAGGGGAACCCTCCGACGGGGCGGCGCAGTTTGGTGGCGTCGTTGTGGATCCAGGCGGCCACGCGCTCGATCTCGTCCTTGGAAAGCGCCACCCCTGAGTCTTCGCCGTGGATGACGCCGTTCCAATACGCCACGGTTTCCTCGTGGTAGTTGTGCCCGTGGGGCGACGGGTAGTCCTTGGAGGACAACTGGTCGATGGCGACCTGCCAGTAGGTCACCAGCGGCATCCACCGCATGGTGTGCAGCGCGTCCAAGTGCTGTTTTTTCGGTGCCGGAACCCCGCGCGAGCCCGGCTCCTTGAGCCAATCCGGCCGGCGCCACGCCAGGCTGTGGTCCCACCACACCACCGGGTCAGAGGCGTGCTGGGCGAACACGACGCGCGGGGCCTCCCACTTCTGCGCGTAGGCGTCGCCTTGGAAGTCGTGGTTGAGGTGGTCGGGGTGGGCGGTGAAGCGGACGTGGAGGCCGTCGTCGATAAGCGGAAGGCGCTCCGGAGAACCTTTTTGGCGCTGCTTAGTTAGCTCGCTGTGGTTGCGGGCGAAGCCGGGCGTGCCGGTGAACACGGCGCCGGAGGTGAGCTCGAAGAGTTCGTCGATGGACTCGAACGCGTCGGACACCCCGTAGGCGCCGAGCGATTCGCCGCCGACGAAGAGTTTCGGGCGGGAGGATTCTGGGATGTTTTCCAGTTCGCGCAGGATGTACTCGATCAACATGCGCGAGGAGCGCACCGGGTTCGTGCGGTCCGCAAGGTACGAATACGCCGAGGGCAGATACGAGTACTGCATAGCGACGATCGCACTATCGCCGCCGGTGACAAACTCGAACCCTGACGTGTGGAAGTCGTTGATCCAACCCGTGCCGGCCGCCGACATCACCGCAATGTGGGAGCGCTCAAACGCGCCGGTGCGATGCATCTCCTTAATAGCCAGGCGTGCCATCTGCTCAAAGTCCGGCTCGTCCTGCTCACGCTCCAGATCCAGGCCGACGAAGATCCGGATCGGCTCGTGCGCCTCCCGGCCGAGGACACGTTCAATGTCCTCCTTTCGCGGGCCGCCGGAGACCACCGCGCGACCCTGGCGGCCCATGAGGTTCCAATCCACCGAAGACTCCGGCGAACCCGAACGCTGCGGACGATGCGGCTGCACCGCGCCACGCATGTACTCACGGTCCAACTCGAAGGCGCGCCGGCTCGCATTGGAGAGGAACTGGCGCAGCACCACCCGGTCGCTTACCAACACCAGCAGCACACCACCGCCCACGATGGCGATTGGCCACGACGCCACCGGCGGCAACTTCTTGCCCAGCAGCTCGTTGAGCGCGTCGATGAAGGACTGGATCGCATCGCCGACCAGCAGCACCGTGCCGTAGCCGAGCGTGCCCAGCATCACGCCGCCCGCGAGGTCAGAAGCCCGGAACGTGTCGTCGCTTTGCACCAGGCGCTTCAGCCGTATGCGCCGACGGATCGAGGTGGCGAACACCGCAACCGTGGTCGCAGTCATCGCAACACGCGCCGGGCGGGGCAAACGGCCGGTCCCGGTTGGTGGGGTCGTCGGCCCGAACGCGCGCGCAAGGCCCGTCGCAACCCCGTGGCCGATGCCCTGGAGTACCGCCACGTTCGCCGCCGTTGCCCACCAGTTGTGCGGCAGCAACGACGGAGACACCGCACCCCACGTGGCAACCTCCGCGCCGACCAAACCAGAGCGAAACGCGGGCGGCAGGCGGTGCGGGCCAAGCAGGCGGATCGCGGGGGAGAGGTCCCCCAACACCTGCACCGCGCCGATCGGTACCGCCAGCCAGCCGTCGCGGCTAAACGAGAACCGTTGGCGCGCACGCCATACCGCGTTGGGCAGTTTTGCGGTGATGTTGCGGATGGCGTTGCGGGTGTCGTCGATAAGCACGCTCGCTATTGTCCCAAACTTCTTACACTCGCGGGCGGGCGCAAGGGCGAGTAGCCTGTGGGCCGTGAGCCACAACACCGCACCAAAAATCGTCGCCCACCGGGGATTTTCCGGATCCTACCCAGAACTCACACAACGCGCGTTTGAAAAGGCGCTCGAACTTCCCATCCACGGCATCGAATGCGATGTACGGCTCACCCGTGACGGGCGAGTTGTCGTCTTCCACGACCCCACGCTGATCCGCACCGCGGGCGTGCGGGGGCGCATCGACTTCAACGACTACAACGACCTGCGTGAACTGAACGTGGGCACCAAAGAAGACCCGCAGCGCATCATGCTGTTGGAAGAACTGCTCGAACTCATGCAGGACTACCCCGACAAACACATCTACATAGAGACCAAACACCCCACCCCGCACGGGCCTGAGGTGGACGAACAGACCTTCCGCATGCTCAGGTACGCGCGTCTCGACGACTCGCCGAACATCCACCTCGCATCCTTCTCCCACCGCGCGGTGCGCTACTTCACCGACATGGCGCCCGAACTGGAAACCTTCTACCTGTTCCGCCTGCGCGAGATGAAGTGGAACAAAAAGAACCGCATGTTCTCCCGCCCCTACGGTGTGGGCCCTGCGCTGCAGCACCTGCAACTGCGCACTGAGCTGCTGGGATACCGCGGTTTGAAGACGTACACCTGGACCGTAAACACACCACGTGGCATGCAATGGTGCGCCGACAAAGGCGTGGATGTGATGGCAACAGACCTGCCCGATCTCGCCCTGGAAATCTTTGGCAACCACACCGCTGTTGCGACTGACTAACTCGTTGCCCGCCAGTGTCGTGCACGCCGGTACGATTGCGCCCATGGTGCAACGCAAACCGAAGAAAAAGAAGAACCGCGCAGACCTGCCTGAGGGTATGTCGCGCCGCGAGGCAAAACTCGCAGCCCGCGCCGCTGAGCGCGAGAAGTTCCAAAAAGATCCCCGCCCGTTCGGCGGCCTGGCAGCAGAAGCCGACCTGGTTGCGCTGCAGGAGTTCGTCCCCTCTGCCGTGACCACGGTTGATGTGAAGGGCACCCCGGTCAACATTGTGACCGTCTTGCCGGGCGCGGGAGCTGCGCTCGTGCGCGAGGAGGACCAGGGCGGCGAGCGTTTCGTCGCGCTTCAGGTCACCTCCCACTCCCAGAACCCGGGCCGCGACCTCGCGTACGCCCTGAACTGGGTTGTGAATGCGAAGCCGGGCGAGACGCTGCAGTCCACCGTCGCCGACGGTTCGCAGCCGGAGCTGTCGGAGCTTCTTAGCGACGACGCCACCCTGGACATCACCACCTACCAGGACTTCTCCTGGTGGTTCCCGGAGGGGGCTTCGGTCCCGCCGCAGATCCAGCAGGCGCTGCGCCAGGCCAACGACGCCGTCCTGCCGTCTGAGAAGATCGGCGAGAACCTGCCGGGCGCAATCTGGTGGGTTAACCCGGGCGGCGGCAAGGCACACATCCGCTGGGTGCGCACCGAAGATAACGAGGCGCAGATGCTGTCCGCACTGGCACGCATCGCGGCACGTGGCGAGCTGAACCTGGGCGAGGACACCAAGTTCGCCGGCGCATTCCGCACCCACGGCCTGGTTGTTCCGGTGTTCGACCTCGACCCGTCCGTGGCGGCCGACTCCTACGAGGCAGCGCTGGCAGATCTGGACAAGAAGATCACCGCCGAGTACGCCAACGACGCTGCATTATCTGCAGACGAGCGCAAACAACTGGACAACATTAAGTCCCGTCAGGTGACTATCTAGCTAGCCGTAGACCTTCTTGCCTGCCACCCAGGTCTGCCACGTCATCGGCATACCTGGGCGGTAGGCCAGGTTGATGGCGTTTTGCGCATCCAGGATGTGCAGGTCAGCTGCCGCGCCGGGCACCAGCGTGCCCTTGGCCGGGCGGCCCTGCGGGTCCTTGCCGTCGCCGACGTTGTGACGGCGCAGCGCCTTCGCACCGCCGGTGGTGGCAGCCTCGATCGCCTCGTCGAGCGTGAGGTACTGCTGCAGCACCGCGGTGGTCACGCAGAAGTTCATCGAGGACGTAAACGACGTACCGGGGTTGAGGTTGGATGCGATGGCGACGGTGGCGCCGGCGTCGATAAGTTTGCGCCCCGGTGCAAGATCCTCGCGGGTGGACAGATCGCAGGCAGGCAGCAGCGTGGCTACGGTGTCCGAACCGGCCAGCAGCTCGAAGTCCTCATCAGAGAGGTAGTTGACGTGGTCCACGCTGGCCGCGCCCATCTCCACCGCAAGCTTCACGCCCGGGCCCTGCCCAAGCTGGTTGCCGTGCACGCGCACACCCAGGCCAACCTTTTTGCCGGCCTCGAGGACGCGGCGGGACTGCTCCTCGTTAAACGCTCCGCGCTCGCAGAACACGTCGATCCACTGCACGTGGTCCTTCACCGCATCCAGCATCGGGCCGACGACCTCGTCGATGTATTCGTCAGCGTCCGCCCCGGGCGGGACCAGGTGGGCGCCGAGGAACGTCACCTCGTCCACGTGGCGGGCGGCCACACGAGCAGCCTCTGCCTCGGACTCGACGTTCAGACCGTAGCCGGTCTTGGTTTCAAACGTGGTGGTGCCGCCCGCATGGCCTGCGGCGACGCGCTCCGCCACCAACTTATCCAGGCGCTCCTCACCTGCGGAGCGGGTGGCTTCCATGGTCACGGCGATGCCGCCGGCGGCGTAGGACTCGCCGGCCATGCGGGCCTCGAACTCTTCGGCGCGGTTGCCGTCGAAAACCATGTGGGAGTGGGAATCTACCCAGCCGGGCAGGACTGCGCGCCCGCCAACATCGACGGTTTCGGCGGCGTTTGCTGCTTCCGCGGGGGCTTCGTCGGCGGGGCCGACCCAGGCGATCACGCCGTCGTCGATAAGCAATGCTGCGTTCTTAATGGTGCCCAGCTCGGAGACCGTGCGCAGCTCGGAAATGCCAGTAATAAAGGTGCTCATGGGTGCCTTTCTTCGGAGGGCTCGTGGGGCCCAGGGTAACGAAAAGCGCTGACGCGCCCGTGAGGGAAACGTCAGCGCTCGCCGGCGCGGGATTAGTCGCGTGCCTGGAACTTCATCGGGATGCGCACGCCGCGCTCCTGCGCGACCTCGTTGGCGCGGGAGTAACCGGCATCCACGTGGCGGATGACGCCCATACCCGGATCGTTGGTGAGCACAGCCTTGAGCTTCGCCTCGGCGAGCTCGGTGCCGTCAGCCACCGTGACCTGGCCGGTGTGGATAGAACGACCCATGCCCACGCCACCACCGTGGTGGATGGATACCCAGGTCGCGCCGCCGGACACAGCGGTCATGGCGTTGAGCAGCGGCCAGTCAGCCACAGCGTCGGTGCCGTCGAGCATGGACTCGGTCTCGCGGTACGGAGACGCCACGGAGCCGGAGTCCAGGTGGTCACGGCCGATGACGATCGGTGCCTTGACCTTGCCTTCCTTGACCAGGTTGTTGAAGATCACGCCGGCCTTGGCACGCTCGCCGTAGCCCAGCCAGCAAATACGTGCCGGCAGGCCCTCGAACTCCACGTACTCCTCGGCCGCATCGAGCCAGCGGTGCAGGTGCTCGTTGTCCGGGAAAGCCTCCTTGATGGCCTGGTCGGTGACCTTGATGTCCTCCGGGTCGCCGGAAAGTGCAACCCAGCGGAACGGGCCAAGGCCCTCGCAGAACAGCGGGCGGATGTAGGCCGGGACGAAGCCCGGGAACTCAAATGCGCGGGAGTAGCCGGCCTTGCGGGCTTCGTCGCGGATGGAGTTGCCGTAGTCGAACACCTCGGCGCCCTCGTCCTGGAACTCGACCATTGCCTGGACCTGTGCGGCCATGGCTTCGCGGGCCTTCTTGGTAAAGGTGGTCGGGTCGGCGTCTGCCTCGGTGTGCCAGTCGGCGAACGGGATCTCGCTTGGCAGGTAGGACAGCGGGTCGTGCGCAGAGGTCTGGTCGGTGACGATGTCCACGGTGAACTCGCCAGCGCGGTGGCGGCGCAGCATCTCCGGGAAGACCTCGGACGCGTTGCCGACGAGGCCAACGGACAGGGCGCGCTTCTCGTTCTTCGCGTCGGTGACCAGCTTGATTGCTTCCTCGAGGTCGGTGGTGACCTCGTCGAGGTAGCGCTTGCCCTGGCGACGCTTCAGGCGGCCCTCGTCAACATCGACGATGAGGCAGGCACCACCGTTGAGGGTGACGGACAGCGGCTGTGCGCCACCCATGCCGCCGCAGCCGCCGGTCAGGGTCAGGGTGCCGGCGAGCGTGCCGTTGAAACGCTTCTTCGCCACAGCCGCGAAGGTTTCGTAGGTGCCCTGCAGGATGCCCTGGGTTGCGATGTAGATCCAGGAACCGGCCGTCATCTGGCCGTACATCATCAGGCCCTCGTCCTCGAGCTCGCGGAAATGCTCCCAGTCCGCCCAGTCGCCCACCAGGTTGGAGTTGGCGATAAGCACACGCGGCGCCCACTCGTTGGTCTTCCACACGCCGACCGGCTTGCCGGACTGGACCAGCAGCGTTTCGTCGGACTCGAGGTCCTTCAGCGTATCGACGATCGCGTCAAAGGCCTCCCAGCTTCGGGCCGCACGACCGGTGCCGCCGTAGACGACGAGATCATCGGGGCGCTCCGCAACCTCCGGATCAAGGTTGTTCTGCAGCATGCGCAGCGGGGCCTCGGTCTGCCAGGACTTTGCAGTGATCTCAGTGCCTCGCGGGGAGCGGACCTCGCGTGCACCTTCGGACCAGTTCTTCGCCATGGGAATCCTTTCTACGGCTCATTGAGTTTCGTGATGCAGGAGCACAATCCGACAGGAATGTAACCTGCGTTACATTGAGGATAAGGGAGCAATGTGGTTGCTGGAATACAGTTTTTGCCCGGTTTGTCTCGGATCCGAGACAGACCGGGCAGTGGGGGTTAGAAGATCAGGTACGCAATCGGCACCGTCAGGATGATGGACAGCACCACGCGCTGGAACCAGATGATCACCATGTGGCTGATCTTCAACGGGATGTCCGTGGCCAGCACCGCCGGGATCATCGAGGAGAAGAAGAACACCTGGCTGATGGAGACCACACCAACGGTGAAGCGCAGTACGTCAGACTCGTTGCCAGCCGCCAGCGTTGCCGGCAGGAACAGCTCAGAGAGGCCGATGGCAAACGCCTCGGACGCGAGCCACGGATCCGGCAACTGGAACACCCACGCGAGCGGATAGAACAGCGCGCCCAGAATCTTGAACGCCGGGGTGTAGAACGCCAGCGCCAAGCCGATGATGCCAACAGCCATGATGCCCGGGATGACCTGGATGGTCATGATCACGCCGTCTTTGAAGTTGCGCCAAATGGTCTTCGGCAGCGACTCCGCCTGCGCCAGGAACGCCTTCGCTTCCTTCCAAGCGGCGGCAAACAGGTTGCCCTCCACGCGCTCTTCCGGCTGCGGGGTGGCACCGGGGTAGTAGTCGTCCGGGATCGTGCTCAGCGGAGGGATGCGGACAATAACCACGGTGACCAGGAAACACACGATGAGGGTGACCGCGAAGTACACGCCCCAGATCTCCATCAGGTCCAGCGTTCGCGCCACAACCACCATGAACGTTGCGGACGCGGTGGAGAACCCAGCCGCGATGATCGACGCTTCGCGCGCCGTATAGCCGCCGGTGCGGTAGACGCGGTTGGTGATCAACAAGCCCAGCGAATACGAGCCCAGGAAGGACGCCACCGCGTCAACGGCAGACTTGCCCGGCGTGCGATACACCGGCCGCATGAACCGCTGCACCATCACACCGATGAATTCCATTAGGCCGAATCCAACCAACAAACCCAAAAACACCGCGCCGACTGGGATAAGCAGGCCGACGGGGATGACGAGTTTGTTCAGGATGAAGGGGCCGAGGCGTTCGTCGAAAAGAAATGCGGGGCCGAAGTTGAACACGAGCATCGCGCACAACACCACCGCCAGCGCGGACAGGAACGCGAACACGGCACGCGCTTTATCCTCGCGCCACTTGCCGGTGGCGAATTGGTAGACGGCGCCGGCGGTGATCATCACCAAGGTGATGTACGGCAACGCCGGACCAAGCGCCGCTTGCAGCCAGCTCACAATGTGATCCAGCAGAATCGTGTTCTTCTCTCCGACAGTAAACGGGACGAAGAACGCAAAGGAACCGATCGCGCTGTAGAGGAAAAACCTCCACTTGTTCTTCGGCTCCAGGCTGTCCACCTCGTGCTCGGGTGGAAGGGACGGGACGGCGGCAATATTGTCGCCCGGAATCCAACGGGTGCTGCCACCACGACGTGGGGTCTGCGTTTTATCCATGGTGCTGCTCCTTTACGGAACTCAGGTGGTGCGCGGATCTTCGCTCAACCAGGACTGGATACGTTCGTTGTCTTGCCCCAACTCCGGCGCCGGCGTCGGCTTTTCCATGCCGGCGAGTTTGAGTGGGGAGGCGAGGGTGCGGAACCCATCCGTTTCTTCAACCACCACGCCACGCTCCTGGGCGAACGGGCTACGCAGCGCCTCGTCCAGGTCGTACACGCGGGCGGTGGGCACGCCATGTTCTTCAAACAGGGCGATGGTCTCCGAGCGTGTCTTCGTGCTCAGCGCTTCTTCGATCAGTTCGCGCAGCGCAACCCGGTTGTCGGAGCGGGCCACCGGCTCTGCAAAGCGATGGTCGGTGGCCATCTCCGGGATGCCCAGCGCGTTGGCCAGGCGCTTGAACAGCCGGTTCGTGGTGATCGCGATGACTACGTCGCCGTCCTTGGTCGCATACGTGGAAAACGGCGCTGACAGGCCGTGGTCGTTGCCGATGCGGGTGGGCGGGGTGTCGTCGTAAAGCGCACGCATGCCTACGGACTCCATGACGGAGATGAGCGAGTCGTACATAGCAAGGTCCAAATGCTGGCCGGTGCCGGTGGATTCACGCTGGTAGAGCGCCGAAACCGTGCCGATTGCGGCGTAGAGGCCCGGGATGAGATCACCCAGCGAGATGCCCACGCGCGTCGGCTTGCTGTTCGGCCAACCCGTAATCGACATCAGGCCACTCATCGCCTGCGCAACCAGGTCGTACGCCGGTTCCTTGGCAAGCGAGCCCGTCTGGCCGAAGCCGGAGATACTCGTGACCACGAGGCGCGGGTTGATCTCCAGCAAATCCTTCGGCGCAAGGCCGAGCTTCTCAAGCACACCAGGGCGGAAATTTTCGACGACCACATCAGCGCGGCGGACCAGATCACGCAACACTTCCTTGTCGTCGTCGTTCTTGAAGTCCAGCGTGATGCCCATCTTCGAGCGGTTGAACAGGCGGTAGTAGGCGGACGTGCCGTCGACGAACGGGCCGAACTGGCGCGAATCGTCGCCCCACGGCGACTCCACCTTGATCACCTCGGCGCCCAGATCCGCCAGGATCATGGAGCAGAACGGTCCCGCGAGCACGCGGGAAAGGTCAAGGACACGGATTCCGGAAAGCGGTGCATTCATAGTGTTTCCTCCTGCGTGGACTAGACGAAGGCCGATTCGCCCGTGATGGAACGACCGACGATGAGCTGGTTGATGTCGTAGGTGCCCTCGTAGGAGTAGATCGCCTCGGCATCGTTGAAGATCTTCGCCATGCGGTAATCCGAGATCAGGCCGTTGCCGCCGAGGATCTCGCGGCCGAGCGCGACCGTCTCACGCATGAGCTTCGAGGTGAACGCCTTGGCCAGCGCGGACTGCTCGTTGTTCGCGGAACCGCGATCCTCCATGCGGGCCAACTGGGCCATCATCGACTCGGAGGCAACGAGGTTGCCCTGCATGGTGGCCAGCTTGTTCTGGTTGAGCTGGAACGAGGAGATCTTCTTGCCAAACTGGATGCGCTCATCCGCGTAGCCGAGTGCCACGTCGAGCGCGCCCATCTGCGTACCGACGGCCTGCCAACCCACCGTGGAACGTGCACTCTTGAACACCTTGTTGATGTCCTTGAACGAGTTCGCCCCCTCGAGCTTGTCGCTGTCCGGAACAAACACGTTGTCCAGGGTGATGTCGGCGTTTTGCACCGCGCGGATGGCAATGCGGTTTTCCATCAGCGTGGCCGTGTAGCCCTCGGAGGTGGTGTCCACGATGAAGCCCTTGACCTGCTCATCCTCCGGGTCGCGGGCGTAGACGGCGACGTAGTCGGAGAAGGTGGCGTTGCCGATCCAACGCTTCGCGCCGTTGAGGATCCAGCCGCCATCCACCTTAGTGGCGGTGGTGCGCATGCCCTGGGCGACGTCGGAGCCGGCCTCCGGCTCCGTGATCGCAAGCACGCCTGTCTTGCGCACGGCGTAGAGGTCCGGCAGCCAGCGCTCCTTCTGCTCCTCCGAGCCGAGCAGCTCGATGCTGCCGGTGAACAGGCCGTCCTGGCCGGAGAAAAACGTGCCTACGGAACCGTCGGCGCGGTGAATCTCCGCCGCGACGAGGCCGGCCAGCAGGCGGGAGCGACCCTGGCCGCGCACGAGGCTGATGATGTTGAGCTCGCCAATCGACGGCAGCAGCTCGTGCGGGAACTCCGAACGGTTCCAATAGTCCACCGCGATCGGAAGCACCTTCTCCTTTGCCCAATCGCGGACGTTGTAGAGGATGTCCTTTTCCTCCGTGGACAGTTCGCTTTCAAAGTCGTAGAAATCGCCATTCGGGTACCGGCCAGCCATGGTGAGACTCCAATCACAATCTGCGGGGGTTAATGATGTAGGCGACAGTGTATGAAGTTTCCCGTGGTAAGAAAGGGGGCAGTGTCGCCAGTTGTCTGGGTTCCCAGACTATTGGTGATGCGTAATAGAAAACGGGCGGCGCCGATGCTGCGGCGCCGCCCGTTGAGTAGTGCGGTTTAGCGAAGTGTGCCCACAACCGCCTCAACGGCCGTGACGTAATCGCCGCCCTTGACCAAATGCACGGAATGCTCAATCTCCGGGGCCAGGAAACGATCGGTGCCCGGGCCCTCCACATGCTTACGCAGCGTGGCCAGAGCTGCACCGGTGCCGACGGACGGCTCACCCTCGCGCATGTCCAGCGCACGCGCGGCGGTGAGGATCTCCACTGCGAGCACGCGCTGCAGGCCATCGATGCTGCGGCGCAGCTTGCGGCCCGCCGACCAGCCCATGGAAACGTGGTCCTCCTGCATCGCGGACGACGGGATCGAATCCGCAGACGCCGGCACCGCGTTGCGCTTGAGCTCGCCGACAATGCCTGCCTGCGTGTACTGGGCGATCATGTGGCCGGAATCCACGCCCGGGTCGCCCGCGAGGAATGCGTTGAGGCCGCGGTTGCGCGCCGGGTCGAGGAAGCGGTCCGTGCGGCGCTCGCTAATCGACGCCAAATCTGCCACCACAATCGCCAAAAAGTCCAACACGTACGCAACTGGTGCGCCATGGAAGTTGCCGTTCGAGGCGACACGGCCGTCCTTGGCCACCACCGGGTTGTCGTTCGCGGCGGCGAGCTCGCGGTCCGCCACCGTGGTCACGTACGTCAGTGTGTCGCGGAAACCGCCGGCGACCTGCGGGGTGCAACGGATCGAGTACGCATCCTGCACGTCGTTAGCCTTGAAGCCCTCGAGCGCAGCTGTCAGAATCGGCGAATCTGCCGCAATGGTGCGGATGTTGTACGCGGCATCCGCCTGGCCCGGGTGTGGGCGCAGCTGCTGCAGGTCGTCGTCGAAAACAGACAGCGTGCCGTTGAGACCCTCCACGCTCATCGCGGTTGCGATGTCCGAAACCTTGGCCGCCTCGCGCAGGTCCGCGATGGCCAGGCACAGCATGCCGAGCATGCCATCGGTGCCGTTGATCAGCGCCAAGCCTTCCTTTTCGCGCAGAACCAACGGCTCGATGCCGGCCTGGGCAAGGGCGTCAGCGGCCGGAACGATTTCGCCACCCTTGACGCGGACCTCGCCCTCGCCCAGCAGGGCCAGGGCGCAGTGGGCCAGCGGCGCCAGGTCGCCGGAGCAGCCCAGCGAACCGAACTCGCGCACCACCGGCGTGATCCCAGCGTTCAGCGCGGCGGCGTAGGTCTCCGCCACCACCGGGCGCACACCCGTGCGGCCCGTGCACAGCGTGGACAGGCGCAGCAGCATCAGCGCGCGAATGACTTCTTTTTCCACCTCCGGGCCGGAGCCCGCGGCGTGGGAGCGCACCAGCGATACCTGCAGCTGCGCGCGCATATCTTCCGGGATGTGCTTCGTGGCCAGGGCGCCAAAGCCAGTGGAGACGCCGTAGACCGGGGTCGGGTCCGCAGCGAGCTCCTCGATGCGCTCACGGGTAGCGGCGATTTCCTCGAGCGCCGCCGGATCGATCTCAACGTTTGCGCCGTAGCGCGCGACGGCGACGACGTCCTCAACGGACAGCGCGCCGATGCCTACTGTGACGGGGGTAATAGTTGTCATGCGTGCGATGCTAGATCACACCGGTGTAGTGCTCAACGATTACCAAAAAACTGCGTACGCAAGCGGGCCGAAGCATCCGTCAGCGCTCCGAGAAGCTCCTGCTTGTCGGCACTTCCCACCGGGAACGTCGCCGCAAGCGCCGCCGCCGGTCGCTCCAGATGGTCCAGCACCGCAACCGCCACGGACTCCTGCCCGCGCGAGACTTCCTCGCATTCGCTTTCCCAGCCGTGCTCGCGGACGTCGATAAGCTGCGCTTTGACCTCGCTGTACCGACGACGCTCGCCGGACGACGTGAACACCGCGCGCAACTCCGCGTCCGGCAAATACGCGAGCATGATGCGACCCGACGCCGTAGCCAACGCCGGCAAACGCACACCAACCTCCGTCACCAACGACACCGCCCCCGGAGCACGCACCTCGTGCAGGTACACAATCTCCGACCCGGCCAGGCGCGTCAGGTGAGCCGAACCCCCAGCAAACGCAGCAATACGGGCGAGAGGCTTCGTCGCGAGCCGCACCAGCGGCTGCTGCGTGGTGTACGCCTGCGACATCCGGTACGCCGCCAACCCCAACCCGTACGTGCCCGGGTTTTTCAAGTGCACCACAAAGCCGGAATCCTCCAACTCGCGCAGCAAGTGGTACGTCGTCGAACGGGGCAGCTCCAACTCGCGTTGAATACGGGTCGCAGAAATCGGCGCATCTGTAGTGGACAGCAGCGACAGGATGCGCAGCACATTGTGCGCAGCGGGAACCTGGGGCTTATTCATCGCCTCTCAGTATGCCCCGACGCTAGGCTCGTGTGGCATGAATACAGTCACAGCACCACTTTTCGCACCCGCACCCGACTGGACCGGCCGCGACGACGGCCCCGGCGCCGAGCACGCCCGCTGGCACAGCGAGGTCTCCACCAACGCCGAACCGCACGAAGGAGCCGTGCACCTCATCGGCTTTGCCTCCGACGAAGGCGTTGAGCGCAACGGCGGCCGCCAAGGCGCCGCCCAGGGCCCCGACGCGTTGCGCGCCGCACTCGGCTCCCTCGCTATTCACGACGAGCGCACGCTTATCGACGCCGGCACCGTCACCACCCAAAACGACGACCTCGAAACCGCGCAACGGACCCTTTCCGACAAGGTGTATGACCTCGTCACCGCGCAAGGCGCAGACGGCATGACCGTCGTGCTTGGCGGCGGACACGAAACCTCCTTTGCCACCCACCGCGGCGCCTACGAGGCCATCGGCCCGATGCACATCATCAACTTCGACGCCCACTTCGACCTGCGCACCGCCAGCCGACCCACCTCCGGCACACCCTTCCGCCAGATCGCCGACCTAGCGGGCAGCGACTTCGACTACTCCGTCTTCGGCATCTCCCAGCCCAACAACACCAAGGTGCTCTTCGACACCGCCGACGACCTCGGTGTGACCACCGTGCTGGACACCGAACTTGCTGAAATGTCGATGCGCGAAGCCGTCTACCGCGCCCTCGCCTCCGTCGACGGTGATCTGCCGATCCACCTCTCCATCGACCTCGACGTACTGCCCGCCGCCGTCGCGCCGGGCGTGTCCGCCCCCGCGGGCTTCGGCGTGGACTACGCGAAATTGCGCGCCATGGTCGCCGCCGTCGCCGCCACCGGCCGGGTCGCACTGCTCGACGTTGTGGAACTCAACCCCGACTACGACGTAGATAACCGCACCGCCAAAGCCGCGGCGCGGCTTATCGACGATGCGGTAACGGCGGCGGCAGGGCGTCGTCGCTAAGCAAAAGCCCCTTAGAACAGCAGGTGGGCGACGGGCACCGTAATGATCACGGTGAGCACCACGCGGATGAACCAAATGATGACCATCTTCACGATGTTCAGCGGAATGTCCGTCGCCAACACCGCCGGCACCATCGCCGAGAAGAAGAAAATCTGGCTCACGCACACCACAGCAATGGTGAACTTCAACACCATGTCATCCGAACCCGCCGTCAGCGTGGCCGGCAGGAACATCTCCGCCAAGCCGGTCGCCAGCGCACCCGACGTTGCCCACGGATCCGGCAGACGCAGCAACCACACCACCGGATAGAACACCACGCCAACGGCCTTGAACACCGGGGTGTACGTCGCCAGCACCAGGCCAATCACGCCAACCGACATGATGCCCGGCGTGACCTGCACCGCCATGACCAAACCGTCGCGGAAATTCGACCACAACACCTTGCCCAACGAATCCGCACGGTTGAGCTCAACCTTCGCCTCACGCCACGCCGCCTTGAAACGGTTACCGGTGATCTCCTTCTCCGGATGCGGCGTCGCCCCCGGGTAATAATCCTCCGGAATGCGCGAAATCGGAGGGATGCGCACCGTAATCGCCGTCACGATAAACGTGATGATGAAGGCGATGAAGAAGTACGCGATCCAGTGCTCCATGATGTCGAGCGTCTTAGCGACGATCACCATAAACGTGGCCGACACCGTAGAAAAACCTGCAGCAACAATCGACGCCTCACGCCCGTTATAGCTGCCGTTCTTATACATACGATCCGTGATCAACAGGCCCAGCGAGTAGGAACCAAGGAATGACGCCACCGCATCCACCGCAGACTTGCCCGGAGTGCGGAACACCGGGCGCATGATCGGCTGCACCATCACGCCAATGAACTCCATCAGGCCAAAGCCCACCAGCAAACCCAAGAAGATCGCGCCGACCGGAATCAGCAGGCCGACCGAGATCACCAACTTATCCAAGATGAACGGGCCAATATCCGGATTGAACAACCACTCCGGGCCGAACCCAAACGTCAGCATCGCGCACAGCACAATCGCCAGCACAGACAGTGCCGCAAACGCCATGCGCGCGTAGTCCTCTTTCCAGCGACCGGAGACGAACTGGTAGATCGTGCCAGCGATGATCGCCGCCAGCGCCAGGAAACGGGTGCCCTCGCCGAGGGTCGTCGTGATCCACGTGACGATGTGATCCAGCAGGATCGTCGACTTCGAACCATTTACCGAAAACGGCACGAAGAACGCAAAAATGCCGATGGCGCTGTACACAAAGAAACGCCACACCGCCTTCGCTTTCACATCCGCATCGGGGGTGGCGTCGGGATTGGTATCAGCCGGGGACGTGGAGTCGTCGTCAAGCACATGCGAACTTGCGGGCAAATCCTTGACCGGCCAAGCAGGCGAGTACTTACGCAAGCGATTCGTGCGCTTACCAGCGGGTTCCATAAACATCCTTTCAGTACTGCAGCGGCGTCCGCAACGTCTGCCCAACAATTGGGGCCGAATATTTTTGGTGCTGAAGAATAATTTTTACACAAAAAGTGACACACGGCACAAAGTAATGGTCTAGATTCTCTAGTTACTTGAAGCGACGTTCAAGAAAACCCCAGCACACAAACAAAAGGAGGGCGCCATGGAAGGGTTCATCGCCACCCTCAATGGCCTCATTTGGTCCAACTGGTTGGTATTCCTGTGCCTCGGCGCAGGCGCATACTTCACACTCGTCACCCTGTTCCTGCAGATCCGTTGCCTGCCGGACATGATCCGCCAACTCAAATCCGGCGAAAAGTCCGAGGAAGGCATCTCCTCGTTCCAATCCCTGATGATCTCCCTGGCCGGCCGTGTCGGCGTCGGCAACATCGCCGGCGTCGCCACCGCCATCGCCTTCGGTGGCCCCGGCGCAGTCTTCTGGATGTGGCTCGTCGCCCTACTCGGCTCCGCAACCTCGTTCATCGAGTGCTGCCTCGCCCAGATCTACAAGGAAACCGACCGCGACACCGGCGAATACCGTGGTGGCCCGGCCTACTACATCGAAAAGGCCTACAAGCACACCACCGCCGCACCATTCATGCTGGTCTACGCCATCATCTTCGCAATCTGCATGCTGCTGGCAACCTCCTACTTCCTCCCCGGCATCCAGGCCAACGGCGTAGCCGCAGCCGTGGACAACGCATGGGGCATCGACGTCAAGATCTCCGCAGCCGTCATGGCGATCCTCCTCGCCTTCATCATCATCGGCGGCGTGAAGCGCATCGCGAACTTCGCATCCATGGTCGTCCCGTTCATGGCCGCCATCTACATCATCATCGCCATCGTCGTCCTCTTCGCCAACGCCTCCGACATCCCCGAAGTCTTCGGCATCATCTTCCGCTCCGCCTTTGACAAGGAAGCAGCATTCTCCGGCATGCTCGGCGCAGCCATCATGTGGGGCGTCAAACGCGGCATCTACTCCAACGAAGCAGGCCAAGGCACCGGCCCGCAGTCCGCAGCCGCCGCCGAAGTCTCCCACCCCGCCAAGCAGGGCTTCGTCCAGTCCTTCGCCGTCTACATCGACACCCTCTTCGTCTGCTCCGCAACCGCCTTCATCATCATCTCCACCGACATGTACAAGGTGTTCGAAGGCCAGTCCGAAGACGGCGCCGTAGTCTACGACGGCTCGCTTCCCGACGGCGTGCCCGTCGGCCCCGGCTTCGTCCAAGAAGGCCTGAACTCCTTCTCCGCCGGCCTCGGCCCATCCTTCATCGCGCTGGCCATCATGTTCTTCGCCTTCACCACCGTGCTGGCGTACTACTACATGGCAGAAACCAACTCCGTCTACCTCAACCGCTGGGTAAAGAACGAAGGCGCCCGCAAGGCCATCATCTGGGCTCTGCGCGTCCTGATCATCGCTGCCGTGTTCATCGGCGCAACCACTACCCCGGGCAACGCGTGGGCACTCGGCGACATCGGCGTGGGCGCAACCGCATGGCTCAACATCGTCGCCATCCTCTTCCTGCAGGTCCCGGCCCTCAAGTGTCTGTGGGACTACCGCCGCCAGAAGAAGGCCGGTATCGATCCGCACTTCGACCCCGAGGCCCTCGGCATCAAGAACGCCGACTTCTGGGTTGAGCGCAAGAACGAGCTCATCGCCGCTGGCAAGTGGCCCGGCGTTGAGGGCACCGCAGGTGCTGCTGGTGCTGGCTCTGGCTCGACGGTCGTGCGACCAGACGAGCAGTAAGCGCTTACTGCTCTAAGCCGGTCTCCGGGTTTGCGCCCGGCGGCCGGCTTTTTCGTGCGTGGCGGGGTGGTTCGGTTGGGTGCCGGTCCCAAACGGTACATCCAACACAGCTCATTTCGCTGATTTTCGACGAAATGCACCGTGTAGGAGGCGCCGTTTAGCTTTGCGACGCCGCCCCACCGACCCCACCGCCACAGATGGTGAGAACGCAATGGAGAGCTTGCGAGTTTTTACGCGTCTTCACCGTTGTGTTCTCACCATGTGTGGGAGGGGAAGGTCGGTGAAGGCACCAACCAGCCCACCGGCGCAACCAGCCAGCCTGCCAACCAGCCGCTACCGCAGCCGGGCGAACAGGGCTTCGGCTGCCTCGTCGTCCCAGAGCACCACGTTGCCCACTTCGGTGTCGTCGAAGCCGCCGATGGGCACGGTCTCGGTGTCAAGGCCGCCGCGCATAGCGAAGGCGATGCGGGCGAGGTTCCAAACGTGGTCGCCGGAACCGACGGTGAGCAGGGTTGGCGCGACCCATAGCAGGCGTCCAACACGGAACGGGTTGAGGAACACCGCAGGTGAGAACACTCGTGAGGTCAATGCGCTGAGGAATTCGCGTTGGCGGACGACGCGGTCGAGGTCGCCTTGGGCGGTAGCGCGGGTGCGTACGTAGCCGAGTGCGGTGGGGCCGTCCATCTTTTGGCAGCCGGGCTCGACGAACAGGTTGGCGAGGGGGTCGTCGATAGGTTCGGCAACGCAGATTTCCACGCCTCCGACGGCGTCGACAACGCCGGCGATGCCGCCCATGCCGATTTCGGCGTAGCGGTCGATGTGTAGCCCAGTGTTTTGCTCCACGGTCTGCACTAAGAGTTCGGGCCCGCCGAGTGCGAACGCGGCGTTGATCTTGTCGTAGCCGTATCCGGGAACTGGCAGGTAGGAGTCGCGCGGGATAGACATCAGGGTTGCTTTGCCGCGCAGCGGCAGGTGGAGCAGCATGATGGTGTCGGTGCGTGTGGAGCCGATGTCGCCTCCGGTGCCGAGCCGTTCGACGTCGCGTTCGCTCAGGCCCGTGCGTGAGTCGGAGCCGACGAGGAGCCAGTTGGTGCCGGCTGTATTGCCGATTTGTTCGTCGGGGAGTGCGGCGACGCGGTTGAGGCGGGCGTCGGTAAGGAGGACGGACGCGAGCGCGATCACGATGATGAGGGCGATGATGCTGCCGCATCCAGGGCGTTTTGCTTGACGACGACGCCCCGCCGACCTTTCCCTCCTCTTGGACACCTGCAGCGGCATCGGCCGTTCATCACGGGGTGCCTGACGCTGCGCGGGCCTGTACTGGCCCTGCGCTGGGCGCTGTCCGGGCCGGTACTGCGCCGGACGGGCAGGCTCGCGCGGAGGGTACTGGGGCGCGCGGCGTGGCTCGTAGGCGGGGCGTGGCTCGAACACGGTGTGGCCGGGTTCGACGCGGCGTTCTTCCCGGCGCCACTCGTCGCGGCGCGGGGGTCGCTCGGCGGGCCGTGCGGGCCGCTCAGCACGGGAATCCGCAGGCCGCGCAGACTGCGAGGGCCGGCGGCGGACGGGCCGGCCGTAGCGGTCGACGATGGGTTTTCCGTCTTTGCCCAGGACGAACTCGCCCGCGTTGTCGCGGGGGTCGTTGGAGTGGGGCGTCGTTGACATAAAAACAGTGTAACCAGTGTGACGCGTGTGGTTAGATTCCGAGCCACGACAGGTCGAGGAGCGGGTAGGCGATAAACGCCACGGCGTCGATGAGGAAGTGGGCGATGATCAGCGGCCAGATGCGCCCGGTTTTGTGGAAGTACCAGGCGAACACCACGCCCATGACGATGTTGCCCAGGCCTGCCGAGATGCCCTGATACAGGTGGTAGGACCCGCGCAGCACGGCGGAGGCGGCGATGAACTGCCAGGGCTTCCAGCCGAGTTGGCGCAGGCGGGTGACCAGGTACATCACCACGACGACCTCTTCGCCGAAGCCGTTGGCCAACGACCACAGCAGGGAGGTCGGGATCTGCACGGCCTCGGTGGTCGGTACGACAACTTTGGACAGGCCGAGGTGCACGGCGGTGACGTAGAACGCGAGCCCGGGCAGGCCGATCAGGGCGGCGAATCCGACACCGCGGGCGAGGTCGGGGAGGTGGGGTAGGCGGGGTGGTTGCGCTCGGTCGTCGAGAAGAAACCATGCGAGTCCACCCCACGCGAACAGGGTCAGCGCCGAGCATGCCTGGAGGGCGAGGTCGAGCCACGGGATGGTGGAGGTGGCGTCGTAAATTGTGGTGGTTTGTTGGTTGAGCGGGGCTTTGAGCAGCGAGTCGATCAGGCGCAGGGCTGCGCGCAGGCCCGCGGTGCCGAATGTGACGGCGAGGACCAGCAGGATCTCTATCTTCAGACGCCGTTGCATGCGGTAACTTTAGCGCCATGCACGAAATGTGGGCGCGCACCGTCGTCGAGGTCGTCGGCCGGGAGTATCCGGCGGCGATGCACCACGCGAGCCTCGGGCCGGCCGACACGGATGTCACCCCGCGCCGCCTGCACCCGGCGTTTTGGGGGTCTTTCGACTGGCATTCGTGCGTGCACATGCTGGCCAGCGGGGTGAAGTTGCACAAGCTAGTCGACGACCCCTCGCTCACCGACCTGCTCAACCAGCGCCTGACCGCCGACAACATCGCCGCCGAGGCTGCCTACCTGCGCGAGCACCCGCTGTACGAGCGGCCGTATGGCTGGGCGTGGGCGCTGCAGTTGTGCAAGGTCACGCGTGGCACCCCGTGGGAGGCCGCGATGGCGCCGCTGGCCCGCCAACTGGAGGAGAACATCACCGCCTGGCTTGGCACTCAGCAGTTGCCGGTGCGCCACGGCGTGCATAGCAACTCGGCGCTCGCTTTGCTGCTGATCATCGACGCCGCCGACGCACTCGGCCTCCACAAGCTCCGCTTGCTTTGCGACGACACCGCCCGCGCCTGGTTCCACAACGACCACGCCTACCCGCACACCTGGGAACTGTCCGGCCACGACTTCGTCCCCAACGGGCTGGCGCAGGCAGCCCTGATGCAGCGCGTACTCGGCGAGGATTTCCCCGCCTGGCTAGACTGCTTCTTCACTCCGGGTGCGCTGGAGTTCTACGCCACCCCGCTCCAGGTCAACGACCCCGAGGACGGCCAGCAGGCCCATCTGCTCGGGTTGATGTTGATGCGGGCGTGGTTGCTGCGGGTCATCGGTAGGCCAGAGGGCACGCAAATGCTTATCGACGCCACCGTGCCCCACCTCACCGGCACCAACTTCATGGCCACACACTGGCTGATCACCTACGCGCTACTCGCTGAAGAAACAGCACAGGAGAAGTAAATGACACGAATTGCGTATCTCGGGCCCGAGGGCACCTTCACCGAGGAGGCGGCGCGCCGCTTCGACTCCACAGGCCAAGCCGAGTTCGTCCCGGTTGACTCGCCTGCGGCGGCGCTCAAAGCGGTCGCGGAAGGCAAGACCGATTGGGCGGTGTGCGCGATTGAGAACTCGGTCGACGGCGCGGTGACCACCACCGCGGACGCGCTCGTCGACACCCCCGGCGTGCAGATCTACGCCGAGACGGAACTGTCCATCGCGTTCGCCATCATGACACGCGCGGGCGAAACACTGGGCAGCGCCCGCCGCTTGGCCACCCATCCGGTGGCGTACAGCCAGGTCAAACGCTGGGTTGGTGAGCACGCGCCGGGCGTGGAGTTCGTCCCGGCGTCCTCGAACGCGGCCGCGGCGAAGATGGTCGCGGACGGCGAGGCGGACGTGGCGGCCGCGCCCGAGCGCGCCGCGGACCTGTTGGGCCTGGACGTCCACGCCCGTGGGGTGGCGGATATGGAGACGGCGCGGACTCGGTTTGTGCTCGTCGGTAAGCAAGGCAAGGTACCTGCCGCAACAGGCAACGACCGCACCGCCATCGTCTTCCGCACCCCCAACAAACCAGGCACCCTGGTCGGCGCGCTGCAGGAATTCGCGGTGCGCGGGGTGGACATGTCGCGCATCGAGTCACGCCCGACCCGCAAAGAGCCCAACACGTACAACTTCTTCGTCGATCTGGTGGGCCATATTGACGACGAGCCCATCGCCCAGGCGATTGCCGCCGTGGGGGAGCAGGCGACGCAGATACGCATGCTCGGTAGCTGGCCGAAGGCCTAGCCCCAGCCGAGCGCGTGCAGCTCGTGCTCCTCTAACCCGAAGTAGTGGCCGACCTCGTGCAGGACGGTCACCTTCACCTCGTGGCGCAACTGCTCCTCGTCAGTGCAGATGGCTTCGAGTGCGTTTTTGTAGATGAACACCGCATCGGGAAGGAACCCGGAGTGGTTGGAGTGCTGCTCGGTCAGCGGCACGCCCTCGAAAAGCCCGAGCAGTGTTGGGTCGTCGGGGTTGAAGTCGCGGGCCAAAATCACCATGTTCTGCATGTGTTCGGCGAAGCGGTCCGGGATGGTGTCCAACGCGTCGTTGATCATCTCCTCGAACAGTTCGTCGCTGACCGGGGCCATCATCAGAACTGCACCGGAGCCTCAGGTGCAGGCGCAGGCGCTTCGGGCGCAGGCGCTTCGGGGGCAGGCGCTTCCGGCGCAGGCGCCTCGGCACCCGGAGCCGGGGCTGGAGCCTCAGGGGCTGGAGCCTGCGACTGGTTCGCCTGCTGCTCAGAGCGTAACGGGCGGCGTTCGGGGCGTGCGGGTGGCGGGGCGTCGTCGATAAGCAAATGCTCGCGGCCCTGCGTTGCAGAGCCGGTGAGGTTGGCAAACTGGCCCTCCGGGCGCGAGAACATCAACGCACAATTGGCGCTGCGGGAACCGCCCTCCCAGGCGGCCGGGGTTTGCGAGGTCCAGAACGGGCGCAGCGCAATCTGGTAGAGCGCCTCCTCGCTGCCCAGGTAATCCTGCGCGGCCTGGGTGCACACGTCGCCGAGGTACTTGTCCTGCTCCTCGACGGAGGGGGTGTGGTCCGCGAAGTGCTTCGCCAGGTTGACGCGGCTGGTGATCTCCAGCTGGTGCGGCTTGTCGCACGGCACCACGGACAGGGAGTTGGCGGCATCGATGGCCACGCACTCGCCGGCGTCGAACACGCGGGCCTGGTCCGCATCCGCAACCTTGCCGGAGGTGAGCACCGGCTCGCCGTTGCTGTCGGTTTCTTGCAGGCCGCACAGCATGGTGCGGTCCCCGTTTTGCCACGCGTCGGCTGGCGGCAGGATCGGGGCGATGGAGAAACGTCCGTTCGGGTCGTACTTACCGTCCAGGTAGCGCAGGGTCGCCGCGCCGCAGAGCTCCTCGCGCAGTTGGGCCTGGCGGGTCTGGTTCGGCAGCGGCGCCTCGGGCCCGAACTCAGAGGTGGGGTAGGTGGCCAGGTCCTCGCGCGCGGCAACCTCGAAGCGGTGCTCGCCGGCGCAATCCGCCTGCTCAAAGTTGGTATGGGTGCCATCTTCGGCAACCTGCCACGTCAAACACGAGCCGGCGTCGGCGGTGGTGAACGACGCCGCCTCCGCAACAGAACTCGAGGTAGACGAGCCGTCCGCCGGGTTCGCGGAGCCGGAACTATCGGCGGTCAGTCCGTAGGTGCCGGCGCCCACCGTGCCCGCCAGGGTGGCGATGAGGAAGGCGCGCAGCGCGGTCTGTTTCGAAGCCATGGCGCACCATTATTCCACTTCGCGGGCGACCCGTGTAGTCAGCCGGTAGCGGTCCGTGCGGTACACCGAGGAGCAGTACTCCACGTTGCTGCCGCCACTGCGGGCGTAGCGCAGGATGTGGAGCAGGGCGGTGTCCGGGGTGACGTCGAGAAGCGGTGCGTTGTCGGGGCCGGCCGTGACGGCGGTGACGGTCTGCTCCGCTTCTGTGATGCCCAGCCCGTATTCGTTTTCCAGCAGGGTGTACACGGAGTGGTAGACGTCGTTTTCCAGCAGGTCAGGCACGAGGATGGAGTTGTACCAGGCGTCGTCGACGGCGTACGGTTCGCCGTCGCCAAGCCTTAAGCGCCGCAGGCGGATGTGCTCAGTGGTCGGCGGGGTGCCAAAGAATGTGGCCACTGCATCCGGCGGGGTGGTGCGCTCAGAGAGCAAGATTCTCGACGACGCCTCCACCCGCTGCGCCCGCATCTCGTCCGAAAAACTCGCCAGGTGCAGACGGCTCACCAGCGGGGCAGGCGCCACAAACGTGCCTTTGCCCCGCACCCTGCGCAAACGGCCCGCGGACACAAGATCTCCGATCGCGCGGCGCACCGTGATGCGGGACACGCCGTAGGCCTCTTCTAATGCCCGCTCGCCAGGCAGGGGGTCGCCGGGGGAGAGCTCGGTGGAGATCAGCTCGTCGATAATCGCGCGCAGCTGCTCATGCTTGGGCACGGGGCCGTCAGTGATGCGGGTGGGCATAAGGCCACCATAGCGCACTGGTTATGACCGGATAGCGGATCGGCGTACGCGCGTCGGGGAACAAGGTAAGGTATGCAACTGTGATTGATCTGAAGCGTGTGCGCGAAAACCCCGAAGCAGTCCGCGAGTCCCAGCGAGCTCGCGGAGAGGACCCAGCGCTTGTCGACGAGCTATTGGCCGCCGACGAAGCCCGACGCTCTGCGATCCAAGCAGCAGATGAGCTGCGCGCCGAGCAGAAAGCGTTCGGTAAAAAGATTGGCCAGGCAGCCCCGGAGGACCGCCCAGCGCTGCTGGAGGGCTCTAACGAGCTCAAGGCCCGCGTGAAGGAAGCTGAGGCTGCGGAGGCTGAGGCGCAGGAGAAGCTGGAGAAGCTGCAGTACTCCATCGCCAACGTCATCGAGGGCGCCCCGGCTGGCGGCGAAGAGGATTTCGTGGTCCTCGAGCACGTCGGCGAGGTCCCCGAGTTCGACTTTGAGGTCAAGGACCACCTGGACCTCGCCGAGCCGCTCGGCCTGATCGACATGAAGCGCGGCACCAAGGTCGGCGGCGCGCGCTTCTACTACCTCACCGGCGACGGCGCCTGGATGCAGCTGGGCATGCTCATGCTCGCAGCTCAGAAGGCCCGCGAGGCTGGCTTCAAGCTCATGATCCCGCCGGTGCTGGTACGCCCGGACATCATGCAGGGCACGGGCTTCCTCGACGCGCACGACGAGGAGATTTACTACCTGGAGCGCGACGATATGTACCTCGTCGGCACCTCCGAGGTCGCACTCGCCGGCCTGCACCAGGACGAGATCATCGACCTGTCCGATGGCCCGCTGCTCTACGCCGGCTGGTCCTCCTGCTTCCGCCGCGAGGCCGGCTCCTACGGCAAGGACACCAAGGGCATTCTGCGCGTCCACCAGTTCGACAAACTCGAAATGTTTGCTTACTGCAAGCCGGAAGACGCAGAGGAGATGCACCAGAAGCTTCTCGGCCTGGAGCGCGACATGCTCGCCGCAGTTGAGGTGCCGTACCGCATCATCGACGTCGCCGCCGGCGACCTGGGCTCCTCTGCTGCCCGCAAGTTTGATACGGAGGCGTGGGTGCCGTCGCAAAACACCTACCGCGAACTGACGTCTACCTCGAACTGCACCACCTTCCAGGCCCGTCGCCTGCAGACGCGTTACCGCGACGCCGACGGCAAGACCCAGACCGCCGCAACCCTCAACGGCACCCTGGCCACCACCCGCTGGCTCGTCGCCATCCTGGAGAACAACCAGCAGGCCGACGGATCCGTGCGCGTGCCTGAGGCACTGCGTCCGTGGGTTGGCAAGGAAGTGCTCACGCCCTAATGAAACTGCGCGCCTACCGCGGATTCAACGTCCCGCAACGCTTTACTGGAAGCCCTGCCCACCGTACGGAGGCGGTGGAGCGGTTCTACCAGGGCCTCGTGGGTACGCTGCGGCGCGCGATGCGGGCGTTGAACATCGACGTGACCGTCATCGGCGCCGAACACGTCCCCACCGAGGGCGGCGCGCTTATCGCCGGTAACCACACCGGTTACGCCGACTTCATCCTCATGGGCACCGGCCCCTACCTGCGCGGCGAGCGCCTCGTGCGCTTCATGGCCAAACAGGAAGTCTTCGACGTACCCGTCCTCGGGCGTCTGCTGCGCAAGATGCATCACGTGCCGGTCAACCGCGCCCACGGCAGCACCGCCATCGCGCCCGCCGTGGAGCGACTTCGCAGCGGCAACCTGGTGGGCATCTTCCCGGAAGCGACCATCTCCCGCTCGTTCGAACTTGCCAGTTTCAAAACCGGCGCCGCACGCATCGCCCATCAGGCCGGTGTGCCGCTCATCCCGTGCGTGATCTGGGGATCGCAACGTATTTGGACCAAGGACCTGCCGAAACACTTCCGCAATGTGCCGGTCATCGTCCGCTACGGCGCACCCGTCGAACTCACCGGTGACGCCGAGGCCGACACCGCGGAACTCAAACGCCAGATGCAATTGCTTCTCGACGAATCCCGCACCGAATACACCGCACTCGCCGGCCCCGGCACAGGTGAGCCCTGGATGCCCGCCTCCCTCGGCGGCACCGCACCCACCATTGAGGAGGCCGACCGGATCCACGCCGAAGAACGCGCCGCGAAAGCCGCGAAGAAGGGGCGGAAACCATGACCACCTCGCTGCCGGAAACCGCACCCCGCCTGATCATCTCTGACATCGACGGCACCTTCATCACCTCCGCCGGCCGCGTCACCCCGCGCCTGCGCAACGTGGTGTCCCGTGCGATTTCCAGCGGCGCTCACTTCGGCCTGGCCACCGGCCGTCCCCACCGCTGGCTCATCCCGGTGCTCGAGCAGCTCCCGGTCGCACCCGTGTGCGTGTGCGCCAACGGCGCAGTGGTCTACGACCCCACCGAGGACCGCGTCCTCCATGCCCATGAACTTACCCCCGACACCATGGGCGAAATCCTCCACGACGTCGAACGGGCGCTTGCCGACGTTTACCACGGCTACGGCGTCGAACGCGTCGGCTCCTCCGCCCTCGACCCGGAGGACGAATGCTTCCTGATCACGCCGGAGTACAACCCGGATGCGTGGGATAGTCGGTTTGGTGTCGTCGATAAGCAAACGCTCATCGAGGTGCCCGCCGCGAAACTGCTGGTCCGCTGCCCCGACATGACCTCCGCCGAGATGTACGACATCATCGCACCGCTTATCGACGACACCACCGCCCACGTCACCTACTCCATGGACGAAGGCCTCATCGAAATCTCCCGACCCGGCGCCAACAAAGCCACCGGCGCCCAATTCCTCGCCGACCGCTACGGCCTCACCGCCGCCGAGACAATCGCGTTCGGCGACATGCCCAACGACCTGGAGATGCTCCAGTGGGCGGGCACCGGCGTGGCCATGGCTAACGCCAAACCCGAACTCAAAGACGCCGCCGACCACGTCACCGCCACCAACGACGAACACGGCGTGGCCGCCGTCCTCGAGCGCTGGTACTAGGTCTCTTCGAGGATTTCCTGCATTCTCTGGCGGAAATAGTCGCGATCGTCCTCTTGCATGCGAGCAAATTCCATGAGTACGCCCGGCCAGGTGGGAAATGTATCGACAAGGTTCTCCGAGATACCTAACAACGGTGAAAATGCGAGCTCGCCCCACCTAACACCTACACCTACTCGCTCAGAGTAAGCAGTGCTGCTGAAAGGACCAACAGTCCACTGGCTCCCTGATGCGGCATTCATCCATGTTCCGGTTATGGCCAGGATGCGGGAGACGGTGTCTTCATGGCTGTGTTTAGCGTTGAGAATTTCGAGCACGATTTCAAAGGGAAACTCGTCTACGCCATTGGTAACTTGCTCCCGTTGGGAAGGCGTCAATTCTGCGAGCGCTTCGGGGACTGCTACTGAAAGGAAGTCCTCCAGCCGGTTTCCGAATTGCCGTAGATATCCGTCAAACCACATAGTGTCCTCCTAGGTTATGAGTGTGACGTAGAGCATACATAGGCGGTGGCGTGCGCGGTTTGAGCACGAGCAGATTATGCCGCGCGTTGTTCTAACTCCTCCAACCAGTCGCGATAGTTCACGTCCACCCGATTCGGCAACTCCCTCACGCCGGGGCTGCTGTCGATCACAGTCTGCAGCGACGCGATGAACTCGGTGGACGTTGCACGGTCCCACCTCACCCGCCTGACAACTGCGCCCTGGTTTTGAAGCTGGGTTTCGCGCTCGCGTTCGTCGCGAAGCATGCTCGCTGCATCTCCCATCACCCCGCTCGTCTTCTCGAGACCGTCTGCCTCCACAACGAGAAACCCGTTGATCAGTATGTCCGCCCAGGCCATCATCGGGCGGCCGTCACGTTCCCGAATACGCAGGCCAACCTGGAACTCGAGCGTGACCACCCCGGTAAGCGTTCCGTCTGCGATCGCACGCAGGATTGCGTCGCGCACAATCGTCTCCAACACACTCGCTGACGTATCCGTCGCGTGTTCGATGAGTTTTCGGAACCCCGCGATTCCGCGTGCTTTCGGCAGCGTTTCCGTTTTATCCAGCAGGTATTCCGTGGTCAGGTGGCGGTGCTTCCACCTCGCCGACTCGATCTGCACCAGCGCTTCAGTGCGCCCGTGGTACCTGAACGAGTCGAACATCGCCCTGATCGCCGTCGCCGTGCGAACCCCCTTGTGTACGAGGTACTCCTGGTCGGTGAGGATTCCACTTCTGTAGATGCGATGGGCATCGCCGCGCTTCCACGGCCTCGTTTCTCCTGGTAGTGCGAGGTCGACTGTGGTGACCCAGTTGTATGTCGAGAGTCCTAGCCACCTGGCCGCAGCTGGACCTGTGATTACTGCAGATCTGGACTTTGCTGCGACGTCTTGAATGAGTTCGAGTTCTGCTTCGCGTTTCTTCTGTAAATCCCCCATGTAGGCAATATTGCACCCGACTGCTGCGCTGTAAAGGGGGTCTTTGCGCAATATATTGTGCATTTTGAGGGAACCGGGGTGCGCTGATCGTCTAGTTCGGCTCATCGTCTAGCTCCGCATCGAATCCAGCTAGACGGCCTCGGGGAGGACCCGGTATTTCCCCAGGTGATGATGAACACGGTTTTCAGTAATTAGCTGATCGTCTGGTTCGACAAAAATGCAGCTAGACGATCAGCGGAAGCTAGACGATAAGCAGTGGAAACGAGCCAGAAAGCGCCAGGAAAGCACCGGAAACGAGCCAGAAAGCGCCACAACAACCCAACCGGCACCACCGCCCACCGTAGAATCACGCGCATGGCTTTGATTGCGGCGATTGACCAGGGTACGACGTCGACACGTGTGTGCATCACGCGCACGGACGGGAAGGTCATCACCCAGGCGCAGTTTGAGCACGAGCAGATCATGCCGCGCAAGGGGTGGGTGGAGCACGACCCGATGGAGATCTGGCGTAACACACGCCGGGCGCTCAGCGAAGCACTTGCTGACAAGGACATCGCTGAGCAGGACATTTACGCTCTCGGGCTGACCAACCAGCGCGAGACTGCCGTGATTTGGGACAAAGCAACCGGCAAGCCGATCTACAACGCGATCGTGTGGCAGGACACCCGCACGAACCACAACGGGGACGCCACGAAGTACCTGAGTAAGACCGGGCTTTTGCACAATTCGTATCCTGCGGCGCCGAAGTGGGCGTGGATTCTGGACAATGTCGAAGGCGCTCGCGAGCGCGCCGAAAAGGGCGAACTCCTGGCGGGCACGATGGATACGTGGCTGATCTGGAACCTCACGGGCGGGGCGAAGGACAAGGACAAGGCGTTGCATCTGACGGATGTGACCAACGCGTCGCGCACGCTGCTCATGGATTTGGAGACCCTCGACTGGGACAAGCAACTTTGCGACGACCTCCGCATCCCACCCCGAATCCTTCCCGAGATCCGGCCGTCCGTCGGAAACTTTGGCAAGATCCGTCCGCGGGGTCCGCTGGCGGGTGTGCCGATCACGGGCGTGCTCGGCGACCAGCAGGCCGCGCTGTTCGGCCAAGGCGGCCTGCATGAGAACGACGCGAAGATGACGTACGGCACCGGCCTGTTCATGCTGCTCAACACGGGTGCCGAGCCGAAGTTCAGCGACCGTGGCCTGCTGACCACCGTCGCCTACCAGGTGCAGGGCCAGCCGCCGGTGTACGCGCAGGAGGGCTCGGTGGCCGTGGGCGGGTCGTTGATTCAGTGGCTGCGCGACCAGCTCGGCATCCTGAGCACCGCCGCAGAATCGGAAACCCTCGCGGAGCAGGTCGAAGACAGTGGGGGAGTGGTGATCGTGCCCGCGTTCTCCGGTCTGTTCGCACCCCGGTGGCGTCCGGATGCGCGGGGTGTGATTGTGGGGTTGACGCGGTTCGTCGATAAGCGGCACATTGCTCGGGCTGCGCTGGAGGCGACGTGCCTGCAGGCGCGCGAGGTGGTGTGTGCGATGGGCGGCGACCCGACGACGCTGAAGGTCGATGGCGGCATGACGGAGAACAACCTGTTGATGCAGATGCAGGCCGACATCCTGGGCGTGACGGTGGAGCGACCCGCGAATACGGAGACGACGGTGATGGGGGCGGCGTCGGCGGCGGCGATGGGCATTTCGCTTATCGACGAACCCTTATCCCTCGGCACCTCCACCACCTGGGAAAGCGAAATGGCCGGCCCCGAACGGGACCGGCTGGTTACCGCGTGGGAAGACGCGGTGGAGCGCAGTTTGGATCTTGTCTAGGCCTGAGCCTGCGAGGGCCTAGCGGGTGGAGATGTCCACCGCGTTGGTGACCGGGTTGTAGGTGATGGAGCCGCCTTCGAAGTCGACGCGGACGACGTCGCTGGTCGGGTAGTACTCGCGGGTGATCGGCATGCCGAGTGGGCCTGCGTCGAGGCCTTGCTGCAGCCAGGCCTCCGCAATCTTGCCGACGAGCGCGATGATCTCGCCCTGGTCATTACGCGCGGCGATGCCGTTGGAGTAGAAGGTGATCGCCGGGCCGGTCGGTCCGCCAACGCCTGCGATGAGTTTGCCCAGGGTGGGCTCGAGCGCGGTCCAGACGGCGGCGGCCTCGGTGGCACCGAAGGCGTTGAGCGCTGGGCCGACGGCCGGGCCAATCTTTTGGGCCAACTCCGAGACCTGTGCGAGGTTGAGGCCCTGGAAGACCTCCACCCCCTGGCGTTCGCTGACGCCGGGGAGCATGTCGCGTGCAGCCAGGAACAGCAGGATTGCGCCGATGACGGTGCCGGCCGCGGTGGCGATGGCGATCGGGTCGCCGGAGGTCAGGCCGGTGAGAACGCCTGTGGCGTTGTTGCCGGTGCTGCCCTGATTGCCGGTGTTGCCGGTCGGATCCGTGGGGTTCACCGTGTCGCCTGGCAATGCCGGGGACTGCGCCGTGGTGGTGACAGCGGTCGACTCGGTGCCGCGGTTGCCCAGGCCTGCGCGGTTGCCGGCCTTGAGCGTGCGGTACTTCGCTGCGGCGGTGGCGCGGATCATGGGCAGTTTGGAGTACAGGTTGTCGCCTGGGCAGGTGCTGTAGTGGAAGTCACGGTGAGCGTTGATGTTGCTAAACGATGCACCCTGGCCAGCCGAGTACTTGGAGCCCTTGAAGCTGAATTCTGCCTGGTGGTAGCTGTAGCCCATTGGGTTGAAGTCGGCGACGGCTGCCTTCCAGCCGATGATTTCGCCCATGGCGCGCAGTGCTGCGGTGGTGGGCTGGGCGCTTTGGTAATCGCCAAGCATGGAGACGCCCCAGGTGTTTTGGTTGAATCCGCCGACGTGTGCGCCTTGCGGTCCGCGGTCCATGCCGCCTGCGCGGCCTTCGTAGATGTTGCCGTACTTATCCACGAGCGCGTGGTAGCCAATGTCACCCCAGCCCAGGTTGCGGGCGTGGTAGGTCCAGATACCGCGGACGATGCCCGGTGCCTGGGCCTCGGTGTAGTTGTTGGAGCCTGCGGTGTGGTGCACGGTCGCTGCGGTGGTTGGTTCGGAGTAGTACGGGGCCTGGCTGGAGCCTGCACCCCACTGTGCGCGGGTGATCACCTTGGGCATGCCCCAGGTGTAGGAGTCCGCGACCGGGTTGATGCCGCCTTGGGTTTGGCCTTCGCCGCCGTCGAGGAAGACAGCGTTGAGGTCCTTGGCGGTGGTGGGTGCGCCGGAGTCGGTGCGGCCGCCGTCGAGAAGGTCAACGCCGCCGGTGGAGACCTGGACGCGCTTGGTTTTGCCCACGAAGATCGGTTCGGTACCGAACTTGTCGCTGCCCTTCGGCGGGTCGATTGGGTCCATTTCGAACCATTCGGACCAGGTGCCGTCGGCCTGCTGGGAGCGGACGAAGGCGGCGATGTCGCGGTCGCCGGTCCAGGTCAGGCCGACGAGAGAGAACTCGCGGTCGTTGGTGAACTCCTTGACCACGCGGCGTACTTCGCCTTCTTCGCCGCCTTGGGTGCGGATGGCGGCGTCGTCGACAGTGATGTTCGCGCCGGACGCGAAGGACTCGGACGCGGTGTACACCTCGGGTGCGCCGGCGCCGAGGGATTGGACGTGGAGGATGCGGTTGCCGCTGAACACTTGCGTAGCGACGAGAGCCACCACGAGGAGAACGGACACCACGGCAGGCAGGACTACGGCCCGGCGTGGTCGGACCGCACCGCCCTGAAGACTACGGCGTTGTTGCACGGTAAAACTCCTGACACTTCTTGTGAAAATAGTGGCAATTGTGACTGGAACGCAGTGTAGTGCAATTTAAAGTCTCAAGAAAGACTTGAGGCTTTTGTGGCGTGTCGCGGCGTGGTGTCGTCGATAAGCAACTGTGCGAAAATAGACCGCATGGCATACGACCTCATTGTTGTTGGATCAGGGTTCTTCGGTCTTACGGTGGCCGAGCAAGCGGCGAGCGAGCTGGGCAAACGCGTGCTGGTGGTGGAAAAGCGCAACCACATCGGCGGCAACGCCTACTCGGAGCAAGAGCCGGAAACCGGCATCGAGGTGCACAAATACGGCGCGCACCTCTTCCATACGTCGAACGAGCGCGTGTGGGAATACGTCAACCGCTTCACCTCGTTCACCGACTACCAGCACCGCGTGTTTGCGATGCACGACGGCACCGCCTACCAATTCCCCATGGGGCTCGGCCTGATCAACCAGTTCTTCGGCCGCTACTACTCGCCGGACGAAGCGAAGAAGCTCATCGAACAGCAGCGTGAAGGCCTCGACCCAGCCGCCGCGACCAACCTGGAAGAGCGCGGCATCGCCCTGATCGGCAAGCCGCTCTACGAGGCGTTTGTGAAGCACTACACCGCCAAGCAGTGGCAGACCGACCCGACTGACCTGCCGCCGGAGATCATCTCCCGCTTGCCAGTGCGCTACACCTTTAACAACCGTTACTTCAACGACAAGTACGAAGGCCTCCCCGTCGACGGATACGCCGCCTGGCTGGAGAAGATGGCGGAGCATGAGCTTATCGACGTCCGCACCGACACCGACTGGTTCACCGTCCGCGACGACATCCGCGCCGAAAACCCCGACGCACCAGTGGTCTACACCGGCCCGCTCGACCAGTACTTCGATTACGCCGAAGGCCACCTCGGCTGGCGCACCCTCGACTTTGAGCAGGAAGTGCTGAACACCGGCGACTTCCAGGGCACCTCGGTGATGAACTACAACGACGCCGACGTCCCCTACACCCGCATCCACGAGTTCCGCCACTTCCACCCGGAGCGCACCGAGTACCCCACCGACAAGACCGTCATTGTCAAGGAATACTCCCGCTTCGCCGAGGGCGACGACGAGGTGTACTACCCGATCAACACCCCCGAGGACCGCGCAAAGCTCGAAGCTTATCGACGACTCGCCGCCACCGAATCCGAACAACACAACGTCCTCTTCGGCGGCCGCCTGGGCACCTACCAGTACCTGGACATGCACATGGCCATCGCGTCTGCGCTGACCCTGTTCGACAACCAGCTCCGTCCGTTCTTCGAGTCCGGCGAGCCACTGTCCCAGCCGCGCGGCCACTAGGAGGTACTTGTGAGCGCTGAGATTTTCGTTCACCCCGACTGCCCCGACTGCACGGACGTGATCGCGCAGTTTAAGGCAGACCCGCAGGCCTTCGGCGACGCCGAACTTCTCGACGTCACCAACCTGCGCAACCTCAAACGCTTCCTCACCCTGCGCGACTCGCTTGACGGGTTCGCTGACGTGCGCGCCGCCGGCAAGATCGGTGTGCCGTCCAAGGTGATCGACGGCACGACGGTCGAGTTATAAACAACTCAAAACAACTCCAAACAACTATTCTGGCCTGCGTCGATGGTCTAATTTTGGGCGAGTTTTGCGGTAAGTTGTTTCGGAGTTGTTTGAAACAACTTTGAAACAACTTTTGTTATTCTGAGCCCATGCTCGATTCGGGTTTTGAGGGTGTGGAGGAAGCGCTGTCGGCAATTGAGGCCGGAGATAGCGCTGGGAGCTGGGAATCCCAGGTACTGGATTTCAAGGAAGATCCTGCTGTCCACCCGATGAACAAGAACCCCGATGCGGGGCTTGTGGAGTTTCTTGTCGACGAGGTCATTTGTTTCTCCAACGCCGACGGCGGTGTCGCCTACATCGTCCTTGGCGTCAATGACAAGAAGGCAGGCCCTGCTGCGTTCACTGGCACCGATCGCTCATGCGACTGGTTGGTGGAAAAGATTTACAGCAAGACGCAGCCTCATATTCAGGTCGAAGCTTCTGAAATCGAGCGCTGCGGCAAGCGTTTGATTGCATTGCGCATCCCACGGGGGATGGCGCTGTATCAGCGTTCCAAAGGCCAAGCCAGTAAACGTGTCGGGAAAAACTGCGTCCCTCTGGGCGAGGATGAGCGTCGCAGTATTCACCTGTCCCGTTCGAACCCTGACCTGAGCGCTACTGCGTCTCGACGAAGCCCTGAAGATCTCGATCCTAAGGCAATCGAGCAGGCTAAAGCACTCCTTGCCAACCGGAAGCATGCCTTGGGTGATGACTCTCCTGTACCCCAGACGAGTCTTGAACTCTGCAGTGAGTTGGGATTGTTTACGCCCGATGGCGCGCTGACCTTTGCGGCAGAAATTCTCTTCATGCAGCCGCTGCGCAACCGGACGGTCGTGCGACACTTGCTTCGCGACGTGCCCAGTGGCGATCCGAAAGTCACCGAGATCTCCGCACCGTTGATTACTGCATCAGAACAGCTTCGTGCGTTGATTAAGGCTCACACGTCGCAGGAAATTGCGCGAGTGCAACTCCCGAACGGGCAAGAGTTTCCCATTCCGGCGTTTCCTGCGGCTGCTGTAGACGAAATTGTTTCCAACGCATTCGCGCACCGCGACTGGGGAGCGACCACTGCAATCGTTGTTGATCAGTCTCCGACCAGTCTGACCGTTTGGTCTCCTGGTGGTCTCCCTGTCGGCGTGCCTGAGGAAAGGATTCTGACCACCCAATCGATCCCGCGTAACCCGATTCTGATGGGTGCATTGCGACGGTTGGGCCTCGCTGAAGAGTCTTCGCGAGGCTTCGATCGCATGTGGGTCTCCATGCTCGCCAGTGGTAGACAAGCGCCTAGTCTGAATGCCGATGGACCGTTTGTGGAGGTCACGTTGCCCGCCGGAAACGTCGATTCGGCTTTTATTAAGTCGCTGTACCTGCTGCGTGCTGAGTTCGGAGAGGCGATATTCAATAGCGTAAATGGGCTCTTAGTGGCGCGTCATCTGGCGAACAACCAGATTTTGATGACGTCCACGGCGGCCCGACTCATGCAAGTCCCGGAAGCGCAGGCCCAAGAATACTTGGGGTGGTATGCAAGTCAGGGCTTCCTAGAACCTTTGCGGGATGCCCCCGAGTGGATATTGTCTGCTCGAGCACGGACGGCGTTTGAGGAAAACGGTTCCACTGTGATTGCATCCGTGACTACCGAGGACTGGATCGTTGCTCAGTTGCGCGAGGGGAAGTCCCTGAACGCTCGTGAGGTTGCGAATGAACTCGGCGTCGAGCGTGAATCAGTGAGCCGAATCCTTCGCCACCTTCGGGACCTAGGGAAAGCGAAAATCGCCGACGGGAGCCCAACGCGAGGCCCGAGTGTCCGTTGGGTTTCGGTATAAACAACTCAAAACAACTCGAAACAACTATTGTGACCTGCGTCGATGGTTTAATTTCGGGTGAGTTTTGCGAAGAGTTGTTTCGGAGTTGTTTCAAACAACTCCGCAACCGGGTGGCTAGGCGCTCGGGACCGGGGCGACGAAGGCGGACACGAGGTACCGGTTGATGTCAGGGCGGTTGATGATGCCCGCGCCCGTGCCGTCACCGGTCTTAAAGGCGACTAGCCGTTTGGCCGGCTACACGGGCGCCGGGACTGCTCACCTCAATGCTTTCCTTAGGATAGGCAAGCCTATATAGTTTGCGGGGTGAGTTTTAGACCTTTCCTTGCAACCGTCGTCCGCAGTGAACGCATTGCGCCGAGTTTCCAGCGGGTGACGTTCACCGGGGTCGACGACATGGGACCCGCCGTTCCTATCAGGGATTTGCGTATCAAGCTGCTGATCCCGCCTGCCAGCGGTCTGTTCGAGCTTCCCGAAGAGGGGTGGTGGGACACATGGCGTGCGATGCCGGAGCACATGCGCGGACACCTGCGTACCTATTCCATTCGGGAGTTCCGGCGAAGTGCTGACAGCCCTGACGAAGTGGATGTGGATTTTGTTCTGCACAGCGATAGTCCCGGTCCCGCCTCGGCGTGGGCGCAGGACGCACACCCTGGGCAGCAGCTGCTGATTATTGGACCAACCCGCGACGATGATTCCGGTGTTGGTATTGAGTTTGACCCCGGATCTGCTGCGATTGTGCGTCTTTACGGCGATGAAACCGCGTTGCCTGCAATGGCTCGTATCTTGGGGGATTGGCCCGAGGGGCTCGCCGGTTCGGTTGATATCGAGGTGCCCGCCGGCAATCACCTGCCCATCGACTACCCTTCACAGGTTGATATCCGTTGGCACTTTCGTGAAGAGGGTGACTTCGACTACGGAGGCTTGCTTCTTGCGCAGCTGAAACAGGAAGTTGGATCCCGTTGTGCCTCCGCTTCGTTGGAAACTGGAAAAACTGGCCTTGTGGATGAAGCCCAGCTCGATGAAGTCTGGGAGACACCCACGTATTCCAGCAGTGGAGAATTGATAGGTCCCACGTCGGGTACTGCAGGGCACACCTACTACTGGATCGCTGGGAAGAATACGGCTGTGACGGCGATGCGGCGGCTTCTGGTGGGTGAGGCGGGAGTGCCTCGTCACCACGTGTCGTTCATGGGATACTGGCGGTAACGGAGTTACAGCGTGACTAAACGTGTTGGGCTTGTCGCCTTCCTTGTGGTTTCCACTGTGTGTGCAGCGCTGGTGTCGCTGTTGATCGGGGCGCGCGAAATGGGTTTCGAGGCAACGGTGAGCGCGGTTCGTAATGGACTCATGCTGGCGTTCTCGGGCGCAGACGAACAGCCTGAGGCGTCCAGCGATGAGGCGAAGATCATCGCGCAGCTCCGTGTTCCGCGCACTCTGCTTGGTCTGTTGGTGGGGGCAGCGCTGGGCACTGCGGGCGCACTGCTGCAGGGACACACTCGAAACCCGTTAGCAGACACAAACCTGCTGGGCGTCGGGCCTGGCGCGGCGCTTGCTGTGGCAGCAGCCATTTCCTTTCATGGGTCAATGACGGTATTGGGCACTGTCGGGGTGGGATTTCTCGGGGCGATACTTGCGGTAGCGCTTGTGTTCGTGCTCAGTATGAGAAGCCTGGGATCTACGCCGATCACGGTGGTGCTTGGTGGTTCCGCGTTGGGTGCGGTTTGTTCTGCGCTGACGAGCGGCATCGTACTGACGCATACGCGAAGCCTTAATGAGATGCGGTTTTGGACAGCGGGTGCTATCGCCGGACGCGATATGCAGGTGGTCACGGTCCTTGCTCCCGTGATTGTTCTTGGGCTCGTGGGCGCCTTTGCTTCAGCGAATCAGCTAAACCTCCTGAACTTGGGGGATGACGTTGCAAATGCACTTGGCGTCCGAGTTTCTATCGCGCGGACCTTGGGTATCGTCCTGGTTGCATTGCTTACTGGCGCAGCGGTGGCTGGAGCCGGACCGATCGGGTTCGTTGGCCTGGTTGTTCCGCACCTCGTGCGTAGCCTCACCGGCCCGGACTACCGCTGGGTGCTGCCGTGTTCCGCGCTGGCTGGGGCGACGTTGCTCTTGCTTGCTGACGTTATTGGTCGCGTCATCGCGCGCCCTGGAGAATTACAGGTGGGCATCACACTCGCCTTCGTTGGGGCCCCATTTGCACTGCATATCTTGCGGAAGGGGACGAAACTCTGATGCGGGTTTTCGCGATAAACACTGCTCTTGCGGTGCTGGCCCTAGCCGCTGCCCTCGGGGGCGTGATGGTTGGAGATTTCGAGCTATCGGTTCGAGACGTAGTTTCCGCTCTCATGGGCCAAACGGCAGAGCTGACCCGGACTGTAGTTCTCGAGTGGCGCCTGCCACGAGTGGTCACGGCGCTGGGGGTAGGTGCTGCGCTGGGCTTTGCCGGGGCAATTTTCCAGACCATTACAAGGAACCCACTGGCGAGTCCGGACATCTTGGGGGTCACCTCGGGTGCCTCCGCTTTCGCGTTGACCGCGCTACTCGCTGGTGGAAGTGCCGGGATGATGCTGCGTGTATTGGGCGTGCCGCTCAGTGCATTCCTCGGGGGACTGACCGTATCTGCGGCAATCTGGTGGCTGAGTCGTGGTGCTGGACTAGGGTCTTTCCAGCTTGTCTTCGCCGGCATCATCATCAATGCGCTGGCGATGGCCTACAACTCGTTCCTGCTTGTTCGTGCTGACTATCGAGATGTAGGCAAGGCGCAGGCGTGGGTGACCGGTTCGGTGGGTTCTTCTAGTTGGCACGACGCCATCGCGGTACTCATTGCACTGGCGGTCGTCATTCCACTATTGCGGTGGGTAGCCTTCAAGCTTGAGGCACTCTCTTTGGGGGAGGACACTGCTGCTGGTCTCGGGGTAGAGCCCCGGCGTACCCAGCTGACCCTCATGCTAATGGCTGTAATACTGGCATCGATGGGCGTTGCGGCATCTGGGCCGATAGCCTTCGTGGCGTTTGTCGCACCACAGATCGGACGCAAGATCACACATGCAGCAACGCCGCCATTAGGAACCGCGATGCTTACTGGCGCGGCGATCGTATCCGTCGCTGACTTGGCGGTGCGAACCCTGGTGCCGGGGAATCTGCCGGTGGGGATAGCCACAACTGCAATTGGTGGCGCAGTGCTGCTTTACACGCTGTTGCGTGCAACACGAAAGGTGTCCATATGATGCTTCAGGTCCGAAATCTTAAGGTAAGTTATGGCGCTTCCGTCATCCTTAAGGGCATTGATTTCGACGTGTCCAAAGGCGGAATCACCACAATCATCGGCCCAAACGGTTGTGGCAAGTCAACGCTGTTGCGTGCTGTGGCAGGGCTTCTTACGCGTGACTGCGGCACGGTAACGCTGAACGGCGTGGACATGGCGAATCTGAAGCGCCGCGAGATTGCGCGTCAGCTTGCAGTGTTGCCACAGACTCCGGTGGCTCCCGAGGGGCTGACAGTGCATGATTTGGTTGGCCGTGGACGCCACCCACATCGATCTTGGTTGCGACAGAGCTCGGCTGAGGATTCACGTGTGGTCGATGAGGTGATGGAACTGACCAATATCACGGAGTTTGCAAACCGTCCGCTCGAGCGACTTTCTGGTGGTCAGCGTCAGCGCGCTTGGATTGCGATGGTCTTAGCTCAGGAGACTCCGCTCGTGTTGTTGGACGAGCCTACGACCTATCTCGACTTGTCTCACTCTGTCGAGGTCTTGTCACTCGTACGTCGTCTCGCTGATCAGGAGGGGAGAACCGTGCTTATGGTGCTGCATGACTTGAACCTCGCTGCACGCTACTCAGATCAACTCATCGTGATGCAGCGTGGCGAGGTGGAAGCGGTCGGTGCGCCCGCCGAGGTGCTCACCGAGTCCTTACTGGACCGTGTTTTTCATCTGCCTGCTGTCGTGGCAACAGACCCGGTAAACGGGGGGCCACTGGTTGTACCCCGGTAAGCACCACTTCTGCCTGGTGTTCTAGAGCTGCTTTTTGAATTGATCGATTGCGTACGGGATCGTGAGGGGGTTCGGCATGCTCATTGCGTTGGCGGTATCTGTGTCTAACCAGTAGACCCCGCCACGCTTATTCACATCGAGGTCCATGAAGGTGGCGTCGTTCTTCAGAGCATCGATTGCGCCGTAGTAGTCCAGCACGAAGAGGTAATCCACGTCGTTGAAGTCGGCGTAGTTCTCGGGGGACCAGTCAAGGAAGAAGCTGGAGCCATCGCCGTTGAACTTCTCCGGGATCTTGAACCCTAGTTTTTCGATGAAGGAGCCGCGGCCGTCGCCCGAGGTGTAGACGCCAAACTTTCCGTCGTAAGGCATGCCGATTACCGCTGTTTTGCCTTGCAACTCGGGGTGCGCTTCACGGAAATCCTGGAAGGCCTTCTCGGAGTCGGCGATGAGCTTTTCGCCTTCGGCCTCCTTATTCAACGCCTTGGAGATTTCCTTAATCTGTTCGTCCCATGGCACCTGCCAATCTTGGTACTCATCCGAGTGGAAGGTGGTTGGTGCAATCTGCTCGAGTAATGCCCTCTTATCGGCTTCGAGGCCGCTATTCACTGCAATGATCTTTGTCGGGTTGAGCGAGGCAACTTGTTCGGCAGTGTCAGTACTGAACTCGGTGGTCGTGTCCCGGAGCGGGTTTGGTTCGACTGTGAGCTTGTCCTTGGCCCACGGTCCAAGTCCGGAAGGGTCCCCCGTACCTTCCTGTTGCCAGGTGGCGTAACCAACCGGTTGTTCGCCCAGGGCAAGGACCGTATCGACGTCGCCGAGGCCCATTGTCACAATGCGCTCCTCTGACCCGTTGGCATCGGAAGTTTCGGGAGCGGTTGTTGAATCGCTTGATCCGCTGGAGCAGCTGGCAAGCATGAGCGCCGCAGTGAACGTGGCTGCGATCCCCTTCAGGGCGCGAGAGGTAAAGAGTGCCAAGGTTGCACCTTTCGTAGGTGGTCAAAAAGTTTCACGTTAGGTCTCCCTGACCTAACGTGATTACTCTAAGGCATGCCTTGCCTAAGTGACAATCCTTGTCTGGGCGCTCGGGACCGGGGCGACGAACGTCGAGACGAGGTACCGGTTGATGTCGGAGCGGTTGATGATGCCAACCACCGTGTCGTCATCGGTGCCGAACTCGGCCGAGTCGTTGTGGGCAAGCAGTGCATATGGGGTGGTGAAGGCCGGGACGGAGTCGCCGATGACGTCCAACACGTCGCCGGCGGAAGCCGATATCGGATTTCTGTGAATTCAGCAGATGGGCGAGGAACCAGCGTCAGCGTCGTAAGCTGAGCCAGCGTGGGAACGTTTATTGCGCTAATCGGATTGTTGCTGGCCACCGTCATTGTCGCTGCGGTTGGTGAGCGCACGGGCATTCCGTGGCCGGCGCTGCTGACCATCGTGGTGGCGCCGGTGATTTTCATTCCAGGCATTGACACGGTGTCCATTGACACACACCTGATCTTGCCGATCTTCCTGCCGCCACTGCTGTGGTCGCTGGCCAGGCGCACGAGTTGGGGTCAGATCGGCTCGCAGCTCAACGTGGTGCTGACCATGTCGGTCATCCTGGTGTTCCTTACTATCGCGGCGCTGACGGCGACGGCGATGTGGATCCTGCCGGGTGTGAGTCTGGCTACCGCGATGGTGTTGGCGGCGGCGATCGCCCCGCCGGACCCAGTCGCGGTCGACGCGGTGGCGGGACCGGCTGGCATTCCGAAGCGCATCACCGGAACGTTGCAGACGGAGGGGCTGTTTAACGACGCCGCCTCGATTGTCACCTTCAACATCGCCATGGCTGCGGTGATTGCAGAGGGTGAAGTGGACTTCACCAAGGGATTCGTTGAGTTCCTTTATGCCGCGGCGGTTGCTGTGGTGGTGGGGTTGATCGTCGGCAGGCTAGCTGCGCTGTTTGCAAACTCGGTGCCAGATTCCGTGATCCGTACCGCGTTTACGTGGGTGCTGCCGTTCGCCATCTATGCAGGTTGTGAGGCGATCCACGCTTCGGGCGTGATCGCGATCGTGATCGCCGCGGTGGAGTTGTCGTCGCGCTCCACGATGACAGCGGAGGACCGCCTGACCGGTCACTCGTTCTGGGAAACAGTGGAGCTGCTGTTCACGGGCGTGGCGTTCGGGTTGATCGGCATGAGCGTGCGTGATGCTATCGACACCGCCGGCACCTACATTTGGCCCGCCGTACAAGTCGGCGTGGTGCTCTCCGTCGTCGCATTTGTGGTGCGTCTGGCCTGGATGTGGGTGCTGTACAAGTTGAACGTGCGCAAGGGTCGCACGCACGTGTCGCCACTGCGCCTGCAGGAGGTGCTCCTGATGGCGTGGTCTGGCATGCGCGGTTTGGTCACGTTGGCGCTGGTGTTGGCTATCCCGCCGTCGGCAACCGAGTACCACCACGAACTGTCCGTCATTGCGTTGACGGTGCTGACCTGCACGATGGTGATCCCCGGCCTCATGCTGCCATGGCTGGTGCGGAAGATGGACCTGCAAAAAGGCCCAGAAGCAGACCGGGCAATTGAAGAATTGAACCAGCGGGCGTACGCGGCGGCGCACAAGGCGGTGCGCGAACACGGCGAGGAGCATGCGCCGGAGGCGTACACGATGGTGCAGGAGTGGTTGAACTCGATTACGGAGCAGCGCCTGCAGGATCCGGAAAGCACTGACGAGCGCATGGCAGCTTTCGAGCGCGCTCGCGAAAGCGCGATTGAAATGCAGAAGGTTGCGCTTAAGGCGGCGAGCTCCGAGTTGCACCGGGCGCGCAGGGAGCGCCAGTACAACCCGGCGGATGTGGACGCGGTGCAGGCTGACCTGGACCGTCTTATCGTGGCCAGCAAGCGCAACGTGCTCGCACGCCCAAGCCAGATGGTGAAGTGGGAGTCCTAGTTGCTAATCGACGACCACATCCGCCATCGCATATAACGTCTCCCGCGCCGCCTTGAACGCCTCCGGTGTGGCGGCGAACTCGGCTGCACGCGCAATGGCGGAGTTGAGCAGCGCGATATCCACGGCTGATACGCCAGGGCAAAAGTCCGCCACGATGGTGCGGAATCCGGCGTGGGAGCGTTGCACGTTGTCGTCGGCAAACGCCTCCGGGAAGTTCTTCGCCGCCGCCATGAGTGGGCCGTGGCCACCATGCGCGAAGAGGTCCAGGGTGGCGTCCACGTAGGCGCGGATGCGCTGATGAGGCTCCGGCGGCGCGTTTTTAATCTTGGCCTCGAGTTCGGCGTTCCACTCGTCGGTGGCCGCGATGAGGAGCTGGACCAGCAGGTCGTGTTGGGATTTTGCATACCGGTACACGCTGGGTCGCGCGAGACCGACCGCGGCAGCCACTTCCGCCAGGGTGGGAACCTTGCCGTGGTTTTCGACGATGAGGCGCTCGGCGGCGTCAAGCACCGCGCGGTGTTGCACGGCGCGGTGCTCGGCGACGGTGTCCTCAGTAATCTTCGGCATGCCCCTGAGTCTACGGAGTGGTTATTTCGTTTCGGTGAGACATGTTTCCGCCGACTATCTCGCAGAATTTCAAAGTGCAAAGTGAAACCGTTTCAAAATGTCGAACAAAACCGTTTCAAAGTGTCGAATGTGCTGGTGGGAGGTATAGTTTTGGCATGTCAAACTCATACATTCCAAGGCTTGCGGATGGCCAACTCGAAAGCGCTCTTCGCCGCCAAGGTGGAGTGCTCATTCAAGGGCCGAAGGGCTGCGGGAAAACGGAAACCGCGAGCCGGCAGGCCGGGAGTGTCTTGAATGTTGAAACTGATCCGAGCGTCCCGCTGGCGATGGCGACCGATCCACGTGTACTGCTCGAAGGTGGCACCCCTCGCCTCGTCGACGAGTGGCAATTGCAACCGCGTCTTTGGGATTTTGCGCGGCACGAGATTGATTCTCGTAAGGCGAAGGGACAGTTCATCTTCACGGGTTCCACCGCTCCGGGAGTGGACGCAACCCGCCACTCTGGTGCTGGAAGATTTGCGCGCCTAACGATGTCGACGATGACCCTGTTCGAGTCGGGAGAGTCAGAAGGTTCTGCATCCCTCAGCAAGATTGCTGCGGGCAATGCGCCTCAGTTTGCAACTCCTGCCTTGACGCTGACTGAGCTTGCTGAGCGAATGTGTCGCGGAGGCCTTCCTTACAACGCGGACCTTTCCTTGGATGACGCGATAGAGAACGTCCGTGATTACGTGCAGACGGTCGCCGATGTGGATATCCACACTGTGGGTGAAGTCTCGCGAGACTCGGAGCGTGTGCGCAGGATAATGCAGTCCATCTCTCGCGCGGTTGCTACAGAGGTTGATCTGCAAACAATTGCGACTGATATCGACATGCATCGTGAAACCGCACGTGATTATCTCGACGCGTTATCGCGGATCTTTATTTCGGTGGATCAGCCAGCGTGGTCTACGCACCTGCGGTCGAAAGCAACCTTGCGCAAGTCACCCAAGCGTCACCTCGCGGACCCGTCCTTTGCGATGGCTGCACTTGAGCGCGGTCCTCAGCAACTGTTGCAGGATCCGCGCTACTTTGGGCAGCTTTTCGAGTCGCTCGTTTTCCACGAGCTTCGCGCACTGACTGGCAAGACGGTGTACCACGCTCGGCTAAACACGAAGCTTGAGGTTGATGCGGTGGTGAACTACGAAGGCGTCGACATCCTGGTTGAGGTCAAACTTGGGTACACGCCGGAAATTCTCGATCACGCGGCAGACACCCTTAAGAGGTTTGACGAACAGCTTGAACAGGACACCGTGTTGCTCGTTGTCACCTCTGGTGGGCCTGCACACCGTCGAGCGGACGGTGTGGTGGTTGTGCCGATCGGGGCGCTAGGCCCGTAGCCGAACCACTTACCGCCCGTCGCCGAACTCGCGCTTGAAGTTGTCGTCCCAGTCCACCTCGGGTTGGGAGTCGAAGTAGTGCTGCTCCAGGTTGGGTGCGTCGTTGCTGCCTTGAACACCCATGATGAGGAAGACGGCACCGGCGATGGCGCCGAAGATGCCGACGAACACGGCGGTTGCGCCGGAAAGGAACGAAAAGGACAGCACGCAGATGGCGATGAGGATTGCGCCGATGGTGTAGTTGCGGGCGGGTGTGCCGGGCGTGCGGTGTTCATTGGGGGCGCCGAGTGGCGTGCGTTCAACCGAGCTTCCCCCGAGAAATCCGCCACCCTGTCCGCCGCCAGTTCCACTCCGGTCTCCAGATCCCCCGATGGGGAGGCCGTCGGCGTCGTAATCGCCGTTGTAGTTGTAAGGCTTCATGGCGAAGAGCCTACGGGAGTTGGCCGGTGAGGCGGTCGAGTCGGGCTTTGCTGGGGCCATCGAGGCCAGTGATGGTGACGGTTTTGCCGCGGTTGTGGAACTTCTGGGTGATGGAGTCGAGGGTGGCCACGGTGGAGGCGTCCCAGATTTCGGCGTGGCTGAGATCGATGATGATGTGGTCGGCGTCGTCGGCGTAGTCGAAGGCGTAGACCAGGTCGTTGCTGGATGCCCAGAAGAGTTGGCCGTGGATGCGGTAGGTACGGGTGTCGATGCGGCCGTCGCCATCAGTGTCGAGCTCCGTCACCTTCTCTACCGACGCGAGGTGGGCGACGCGGCGGGCAAACATGATCATGGCGGTGACCACGCCGAGCACCACGCCGACGGCGAGGTTGCTGGTGATCAAGGTGGCGGCAACGGTGACCACCATGACGATGGTTTCGGACACCGGCATGAGTTTGAGGGTGCGCGGGTGGATGGAGTGCCAGTCGATCGTGCCAAGGGAGACGACGATCATGATGGCGACGAGCGCGGCCATCGGGATGATGCCCACAACATCGCCGAACGCCAGCAGGAGAACCAACAGGAACACGCCGGCCAGCAGGGTGGACAGGCGGGTGCGGGCGCCGGCTTCGCGAGAGTTGATCAGGGTTTGGCCGATCATGGCGCAGCCACCCATGCCGCCGAAGAGGCCGGTGACGATGTTGGCCACGCCCTGGCCCCAGGATTCGCGGGTTTTGTCGGAGTGGGTGTCGGTGATGTCGTCGACAAGTTTTGCGGTCATGAGCGATTCCAACAGGCCCACGATTGCCATGGCCAGCGCGTACGGCGCGATGATCTGGAACGTCTCCCACGTCAGCGGCACGTGCGGGATCATCATGGCGGGGAAGGAGCGGGGTAGTTCGCCCATGTCGGAGACGGTGGGCACGGTGATGCCGGCAAGCACAACCACGACGGTCAGCACCGCGATGGTAACCAGCGGGGCGGGGACCGCGTTGGTGATTTTCGGCCAGAACACCATGATGAGCAGGCCGGCGGCGGTGAGCGCGTAGACGGGCCAGGCGACGTCGATAAGGTGCTGCATCTGCGCAGCGAAGATGAGGATGCCGAGGGCGTTGACAAAACCAACCATGACTGAGCGCGGGATGAAGCGCTGCAGTTTCGCCACGCCGAGTGCCGCCAGGATGATTTGGAACACGCCGGCGAGCAGCACGGTGGCGATGAAGTAGTCCATGCCGTACTCGCGCGAGACGGGTGCGATGACGAGGGCGACTGCGCCGGTTGCGGCGGAGATCATCGCCGGCCGCCCGCCGGTAAACGCGATGGTCACAGCCATGGTGGCGGAGGCGAACAGGCCGACGGCGGGGTCGACGCCGGCGAGGATGGAAAAGGCGATGGCCTCGGGGATGAGCGCTAAGGCGACGGTGAGCCCGGCGAGTACTTCACGACGAAGCCGCGTCCCCGAAGAAAACGCATAACGAAACGACGCAACCACCCCGGTCGGGGCGTGCTCGAGAGATACAGACATGCCTGTGCTTTCCGTTCGCTTTCCGTTCAAAAACGTTGTGACAACCGTGGCAACCGTAGCCCACGGCGCCGACATCGGCCGACACCCCGCGAGCCACAGCGGGAGATTCGGCGCCCAGCGATTACGCTTAACTCCGACTGCCCACAATAGAAAGTGAGAGCTGTGGAAACGAGCAACAACCTCGCGGTAGACACGCTTGCGCGTGTGCTGATGCCGAAGAAGGGCGAGCCGCACGACGTGCGCATGCTGTACCTGATCGAGCAGGAGCAGAACAAGCAGCGCCTGCGCTGGTCGGACCGGACGAGTTTTGAGGTTCCTGCGGGCAACGAGGTTTCCTTCGAGACCTACTTCAATGCGTTCCCGGCGAGCTATTGGCGCCGCTGGTCGCAGCTGGACACCGTCGTCCTGGCGATGACGGTTCAGGGCCGCGCGACGATTTCGGTGTACCGCTCGAAGTACGACGGCACCCGCATCAGCGTGACCAACGTGGACGCGACCGGCTACACGGAGATCCCGTTGAAGCTGGGCAATTTCGAGGACGGCGGCTGGCTGTGGTTCGACATCACCGCCGAGGAGGACACGCGCATCAGCGATGCGGCGTGGTGCTCCCCGCAGGAGCCGCAAGAGCAAGTGCTTGACGACGGCACCGTGGTCCCACCCCAACCCAAACAAGTCGCCGTTGGCATCCCCACGTTTAACCGTCCCCGGGATGCGGTCAACGCGTTGCATGCGTTGGCTGAGGACCCGTACGTGGAGGCGTCGATTAGCAATGTGCTCATGCCCGACCAGGGCAACCAGCATCCGGCGGACGAGCCGGACTTCGCCGAAGCGGAGAAGAATCTCGGTGGCAAACTGCAAATTTTCCACCAGGGCAACCTGGGCGGCTCCGGCGGCTACTCGCGCATCATGTACGAAGCGCTCAACAGCACCGACGCGCCGTTCATCCTGTACATGGACGACGACATTGCCATCGAGCCGGACTCCATCGTGCGCTCCGTGCAGGCCGCACGCTACGCCAAGCAACCGATCCTGGTCGGCGGCCAGATGCTCAACCTGCAGGACCGGAGCCAGCTGCGCACCACCGGCGAGACCGTCGACCCGAACATCTTCATGTTCTCCGCCGCCAAGCACGCCGTGTACGACCACGACTTTGCCAAGTACCCACTCGGCTACGTGGGCACCGAGGAAGAGGATCTGGATCCGCGCAAGACCACCTCGCGTCCGCTGCACCGCCGCATCGACGTGGACTACAACGGCTGGTGGATGAACCTCTTCCCGCGCGTCGTCGCAGAGAAGATGGGCCTGCCGCTGCCCCTGTTTATTAAGTGGGACGACAACGAGTACGCCCTGCGCGCCAAGGAAGCGGGCTTCCCAACCGTCACCTGGCCGGGCGTTGCCATCTGGCACATGGCCTGGGCCGACAAGGACGACGCCATCGACTGGCAGGCCTACTTCCACATGCGCAACCGCCTCATCGTCGCCTCCATCTACGGACCGGACAACCCCGAGGCGATGCTGAAGAACATGCAGAAGTCCACGGCGAAGCACTACTTCTGCATGGAGTACTCCACCATCGCCATCCAGAACGAAGCAATGCGTGACTTCCTGAAGGGCCCGGACCAACTCTTCGACATCCTCGAATCCTCGTTGCCGCGCATCCAGAAGATCCGCAGCGAGTACTCCGACGCGCAGGTCCTGCCGTCCGCGACCGAACTGCCCGCACCCACCGGCGCGCCGGGTGTGCCGACCAACAAAATGGGCGGCCGCCTGGCCAAAGTGAAGAAGATCCCGTGGGCCGTCAAGGCGCTGCTGCACCTGCGTAAGGACGAAGACCGCGCCCACTGGGATGCCCCGCAGCTGAACCTCACCGCGGAGGAAGCCCGCTGGTACACCCTGGCACGCGTGGACTCGGCAACCGTGTCTACCGCCGGCGGCACCGGCGTGGCCTTCCGCAAGCGCGACAAGGCCCTCGCCGACAAACTCGTCGAGGAACAAAAGCAGCTGCGCGCCGACATCAAGCAGCGCTGGCCGGAACTCAAGCGCATCTACCGCGACGCGCGCGAAGACCTGACCAGCCACGACAACTGGGGGAAGGTGTTCGATGCCCAGTAAGGAAACAGACCTGCTCGTCGCCATCCAGGACGCGCTGTATTCTCCCGCCACCGCCAAAGGCGCCCGTGTGCTCTCATACTTCGGTGAGCACGACCTCGGATGGATGGGTGTTGCAACGGCGGGGGCGGTCGTCGATAAGCAACGGCGCTCCAAGTGGCTCGCACTCGGCGTTGGCACCTTCGCCGCGCACGCCGCAACCGTGGTGCTCAAACGCATCGTGCGACGCCCACGCCCGAACGACCCGCGGGTGAAGATCGGGGTGGGAACGCCCTCGCAACTGTCGTTCCCGTCCTCGCACGCCGCGAACACGGGTGCCGCCGCCATGCACCTGGCCAACATCACCGGAAAGAAGTGGCCGTGGCTGCTGGTGCCCGTAATGATGCTGTCGCGTAACGTGCTCGGCGTCCATTACCCGACCGACACCCTCGCCGGCGCACTGCTCGGCGCGGGGACGGCGAAGGCCGTGATTGAAGCGGAGAAGAGGATTTAAGTGGCACACACGCAAGAACCTATCGACGAGCCGCTGCTGAAGTCTGAACCCCACACCTCAGGTGTGGACCAGGTGATGAAGAAAACCCCACCGAAGAACCTCGTCGACGCGATGATCAAGGGGCTGCGCCCCAAGCAGTGGGTGAAAAACGTCCTCGTGCTGGCGGCACCGTTGGCTGCCGGCGCGGAAGCGTTCACCCGCCACACCGTGGTGGACATCCTGCTGGCGTTCATCGTGTTCTGCTTCGGTGCGTCCTCGATCTACCTGATCAACGACGCCCGCGACGTCGAGTCGGACCGACGCCACCCGACGAAGCGTTTCCGCCCGATCGCCTCCGGCATGCTGCCGATCAACCTGGCATACATCATGGCGGCGGTGCTCATCGCCGCAGCGCTTGGCCTGTCGCTGCTGGCCACCGACGGCGCTGCACTGGCCTGGGTCATCGGTATTTATATTGCGCTGCAGCTGGGCTACTGCTTCGGCTGGAAGCACATCCCGGTGATTGACATCGCCCTGGTGTCCTCCGGCTTCATGCTGCGCACCATGGCCGGCGGTGTCGCTGCCGACATCGAGCTGTCGCAGTGGTTCCTGCTGGTCGCCGCGTTCGGTTCCTTGTTCATGGCTTCCGGCAAGCGCTATGCAGAACTGCTGCTGGTCAAGGAAACCGGCGCGGAGATCCGCCGCTCGCTGCAGGGCTACACCGAAACCTACCTGCGCTTCGTCTGGACCCTGTCCGCCACCGCCGTGGTCATGTCCTACGCACTGTGGGGCTTCCAGCTTTCCAACTCCGTCGAGGGCACCGCCGCCATCTGGTACCAGGTGTCCATGGTGCCGTTCGTGATCGCGATCCTGCGCTACGCCTCCGTCGTCGACGGTGGTCAGGGTGGTGCACCCGACGAGATCGCCCTCGAGGACCGAGTGCTGCAGCTTCTCGCCGCAGCTTGGATCTTCTGCATCGTCATGGCGGTCTACGTTGTGCCGAACTTAGGTTGGTAGGACAAAACGCAGTAACATCTGCGCAATGACTAAAAACGCCCGCATCTCCGCGCTCGCCGCAGCCGTGGTGGCGGGCGTTGCCGCATTCTGGGGCGGTTGGACCCGCCGCTGGATGTCCGACGACGGCCTGATCGTCCTGCGCACCGTGCGCAACCTGTTGGCCGGCAACGGTCCCGTGTTCAACGCCGGCGAGCGCGTGGAGGCCAACACCTCCACCCTGTGGCAGTACCTGATCACGCTGTTCGGGTGGCTCACGGATGCCCGTCTGGAAAGCATCGCCATGTGGCTGGCGTTGCTGTGCACCGCCGCAGCAGCCGCCACCGCCGCGTACGCCTCCGGCAAGTTCTGGGGCAGGGTCGGCCCCGTCATCCCGTTCGGCATCATCATCTATATTGCGCTGCCGCCCGCGCGCGACTTTGCCACCTCCGGGCTCGAGTGGGGCATGTCGCTGCTGTGGATCGCCATCTGGTGGGCGGCACTCGTCGCCTGGGCCGAGGACCCGGTCAAGCGCCGCGCGCCCTACGCCGGCTACTTCCTTGCGTTCTGGTCCGGCCTGTCCTGGCTGGTCCGCCCCGAACTCGCGCTCTACGGCGGGGTGGCGGGCATCATGCTCATCGCGTTTAGCCCCCGCAAAACGCTGGGCATTCTCGCGGTGGCGCTGCCGGTGCCGGCCGGTTACCAACTGTTCCGCATGGGCTACTACGGCCTGATCACCCCGCACACCGCGGTGGCCAAGTCCGCCAGCGGCTCCGAATGGGCCCGCGGCTGGGAGTACTTCGCAGACTTCTTCGGCTACTACTGGCTGGCCATGCCCATCGTCGGCGCTGCCGCGGTGGGGGTGTGGTTGTTGTGGGGTGCGAGGGGGCGTCGATTAGCAATTGTGTGTTTGACCACCGGCGTTGCACTCGCGCACATGCTGTACGTGCTGCGCGTCGGCGGCGACTTCATGCACGGCCGCATGTGGCTGCTGCCCCTGTTCGCGCTGCTGCTGCCAGTGATGGCGGTGCCGTACACCAAGGTGACCGCATCAGTGGGCACCGCGCTTGTCGTGTGGGCCAGCGTGATCGTCCTGCGCGCGCATCCCATCGACTGGGAGCCGTACAACAACGGCGAAAAGGAACTCGGCATTGTCGACGAGCGCGACTTCTGGACCATGGCCGTCGGCCGCGACGCCGGCGACCCACCCCTGTACGCCGAAGACTTCCTCGGCTCGAAACTCATGGGGGACTGGAACGAGGCCATCGAGCAAGGCCTCGACGAGGACGCCGCCCAGATCAGCCTCGCTATCGTCACCGCCGAGCCGGAGCGCTACAAGTGGTTCGTGCGCGAGCGCCAGCCCGACGCAACCGACCAGCGCGATCTGGAACTGACCGCCTACATGGTCAACCTTGGCATGACCAGCATGAACTCGCCGCTGAACACGCGCATCCTGGACACGGTCGGCCTGGCCACCCCGATTGCCGCGCGCATGCCGCGGGTGCCGGACGGGCGCATCGGCCACGACAAGGAACTGGGCCTGGAGTGGCAGGTGGCGGACACGGATGCGGATCTGGACAAGTTGCCGCAGTTCGTCGATAAGCAAAAAGCGCAGGACGCGCGCGAAGCATTGCGTAGCGACGACATCGCCGACCTGCTGGCCACCTCCCGCGAACCCATGAGCTGGGACCGCTTCTGGGCCAACGTCCGCTACTCGTTGGGCCCGGGCCGCACGCTCACGCTTGACGACGACCCCACGCACTACCTCAGTCACACCAGCCCCACCCGGCAAATCGCCTGGCCGACCGAGTGAATAGCGGACTATGTTTCGGGTTGGTAACGTGAACGTGTCTTTTGCCTGAAAACACGTCTCGAGGGGAATGCATGAACACTCGAACCTCCGTGCGCCGCAAACTCACCGCGGTGCTGGTCGCGATCCTCAGCGCGATCTCCATCGTGAGCGCGCCACAGGCCGCCGCCGCCAACCGCGACTGGCTGCGCCCCGGCTGCACCTGGGACCGGGTCGGCTACTGGGTCCAGCGCTGCAACGTGTGGTCGGCCGCAATGAACCGCCACATCCCGGTACAGATCCAGCCCGCACAGCGCGGCGGCAACGCGGGCCTCTACATGCTCGACGGCCTGCGTGCGACGGAGCGCACCAACGCGTGGCTCAACGACGTCAACGCGGCACGCACCTTTGTTAACCACAACATCACCCTCGTGCTGCCAGTGGGTGGACAGTCGTCGTTCTACACCGACTGGAACGCCCCGGCGACCTACGACTTCAACAACCCGGTGACCTACAAGTGGGACACGTTCCTGACCAAGGAGCTGCCGCCGTACCTGCAGCAGCACTTCGGTGTGTCGCCGACGAACAACTCCATCCTCGGCCTGTCCATGGGTGGCACCGCCGCGGTCAACCTGGCTGCGCTGCACCCGAACCAGTTCCGTCAGGTGCTGTCCTACTCGGGCTACCTGGCCACCACCATCCCGGGTGGTCAGACCGCGCTGCGCGCCGCGCTTCTCGACGGCGGCATGTACAACGTCAACGCCATGTGGGGCTCCTCGCTGAACCCGCGCCGCTTTGAAAACGACCCGTTCCTGAACATGGGCAACCTGCGCGGCAAGGACGTGTACGTCTCCGCAGGCTCCGCCGTGCCGGGCCCGGCCGACGAGAAGTACCTGCCGCAGCACCGCGCCTCCGGCATCGCGCTCGAGGGCGTTGCCAACGCGACGACGCGCGCCTGGTCCGCCAAGGCCACCGTGACCGGCGTGAAGCACACTGCCGTGTTCACCCCGACCGGCCTGCACAACTGGGATCAGTTTGGCAGCCAGCTCGAGGCCACCAAGCCGCGCATCCTGAATGTGATGAACGCCTGGTAGTTCCCGGATTTCCAGCCAGGTGAGGGCGCGTGCGGATGTGATCCGCACGCGCCTTTTGTTGTTTATGGAAGTGTTTGCGGAAGTGTTTGCAGTAACGCCCCGCGTGTCGCGCTCGATTAAACCCTCAAGTGAAACTTAAGATTTAGGGCGATACTCTTGTGACACAAGTAGCCCGACGAGGTAGGAGACTCATGCGAGACAACCGGATCACCCCCACCAGGCTCACCGCAGCCCTGCTGCCTGCCGCGCTGGCTCTCACGCTGGCGCCGTCGGCCGCAGTCACCGCCCAAGCACAGTCCTCGGACCTTTCGTCGCTGTCGTCGAACCGCGGCATCTCCGACGGTCTGCGCCCGTCCGACCCGCCAAAGCGCACTCCGATCGAGGTGGAGAAGAACCCCGAGATCCCCGGCCTGCCGGAGGGCGTGAAGGTGGACCGCATCGAGTGGATCACCAGCCGTCGCGTAGCCGTATTCATCAAGTCCGCGGCCATGCCGAAGGAACTCATCCAGGTGCAGATCCTGCTGGCACGTGACTGGCACTCCAACCCGACCACGAAGTTCCCGGAAGTGTGGGCGCTCGACGGCCTGCGCGCGCGTGACGACGAAAACGGCTGGACCATCGAAACCAACATCGAGCAGTTCTACGCCGACAAGAACGTCAACGTCATCCTCCCGGTCGGCGGCGAGTCCTCCTTCTACTCCGACTGGCAGCGGGAGAACAACGGCAAGCACTACAAGTGGGAGACGTTCCTGACCAAGGAGCTCGTCCCGGTGCTGAACAACGAGTTCCGCTCCAACGGCAAGCGCGCCGTTGTCGGCCTGTCCATGGGTGGTACCGCCGCAGTCAACCTGGCTGAGCGCAACCCGCACCTGTTTAACTTTGTCGGCTCGTTCTCCGGCTACCTGGACACCACGACCACCGGCATGCCGTCCGCGATCAAGGCCGCGCAGCTGGATGCCGGCGGCTACAGCGCCGAGGCCATGTGGGGCCCGCTGGGCTCTCAGGACTGGATCGACCACGACCCGAAGCTGGGCATTGAGAACCTGAAGGACATGACGGTCTACGTCTCCTCCGGTTCGGGCCGCGACGACTACGGCAACGCTGAATCCGTGGCCAAGGGTCGCGCGAACGCCGCCGGCATGGGCCTGGAGGTCATCTCCCGCCTGTCCACCCAGACGTTCGTGGACTACGCCTCGCGTACCTCCGTCAAGCCGATCGTGCGCTTCCGCCCCTCCGGCGTGCACTCGTGGGAGTACTGGCAGTTCGAGATGGCACAGGCATGGCCGTACATCGCCAACGCCCTCGACGTGCCGGAGGCTGACCGTGGCTCCAAGTGCAACCCGATCGGTGCGATCGCAGAAGAGACCAAGTCCGGCGTCATCGGCACCTGTGTCAACGACGAGTACAACGCGGGCAAGGACGGCAAGGGTAAGGCCCAGGACTTCCGCGGCGGTACCGCCTTCTGGTCCCCGAACACCGGCGCGCACGCCCTGTATGGCGCGATCCTGGCGAAGTACAACGCGCTCGGCGGCGCTGCTGGCTGGCTCGGCTTCCCCACCACCGGCGAGCTCCAGGCACCGGATGGGCAGGGCCGCTTCGTCCACTTCGAAAACGGCTCCGTCTACTGGACCGCGAACACCGGCGCCTACGCCATCCCGGGCGACATGTTCAAGGCATGGGGCGCCAACGGCTACGAGACCGGCGACCTGAAGTACCCGGTCGCCGAGGCCAACAAGGTCGGCGACGGCTACGTGCAGAAGTTCCAGGGCGGCTACCTCACCCGCAACCCGGACGGCAAGCACTACATCGTCCACGGTGCGATCGGCGAGAAGTACGGCGAGATCGGCACCGCCACCTCCGAGCTCGGCTACCCGAAGTCCAACGAGATCGCAATCAAGGGCGGCTTCTTCCAGGAGTTTGAGCACGGCAACATCTACTGGTCCGCTGCCACCGGCGCCCACACGATTCTCAAGGGCGACATCTTCAACGAGTGGGGCAAGCGTGGCTACGAGCAGGGCGAACTCGGCTGGCCGGTGAAGGACATGGCGAAGATTCCGGCTGGCGGTCTGACCATCGACTTCCAGCACGGCACGGTTGAGCAGGTCAACGGTGTGGTCAACGTAAGGAAGAAGTAATGCGCAAATTCGCCCTTTGCTTGACGACGATCACCTGCACCGCCGCCTTAACCGCCTGCGGTGGAGCCACCGTGGACTCCGAGGACGTCACCGAAACTGCGGCCACCTCAGCCACGGAAACGGCCACCTCGGCCACTGAGTCGGGTACCGCGTCCGCGACGGAATCCGCGACGGCGTCGTCGGCTGCGGCGCCGGGGTCGTCGTCACGCAATGGCGCCGGCGACCAACCCGCACGGGAAGTGGAAACCGTGCCCACCCAGGTGCCTTCATACGCGCCGGAGGAGCAGGCGTTTCTGGATCACCTCAGGCAAAACGGGGTGAACGTCGACGGTCTTGAAGACCAACTCACAGCAACCGGGTTTACCGTGTGCGACGACGATACGATCACCCGCGACGCCGTCGCCGGGCAACTGGTCGAACAACGCCGCACCGACATGGACGCAGGCACCGTAGCGACCCTGCTCAGCGACACCGCTCGCGCCAACCTGTGCGGCTAACCCCGCACGTGTAAGGAGTTTTCATGCGCCGATCGCGCAACGTTGTCGTCGTCGCTGCCGTGATTGTGGTGCTTGCGCTTATTGGCCTAGGTATCTACCAGTGGCGCACCACCACCGACAGCGACCTGCCGTCGGCGAGCAAGCCGCCAGAGTCGAGCGCGCCCGAGCGTGTCGACGAGCCCGACTGGTGCCCCGCCGTCGAAGTCATCTCCGTACCGGGCACCTGGGAATCCGCGGCAGACGACGACCCGTTCAACCCCCAGGCCAACCCGGCCAGCTTCATGCTGTCCATCACCCGCCCGCTGCAGGAGATGTACGACATCAACCACGTGCGCGTGTTTACCGTCCCGTACACCGCGCAGTTCCGCAACATCCAAACCGCGCACGGCCGCGCCGAGATGACCTACGACGACTCCCGCGCCGAGGGCACCGCGAAACTGCGAGGCGAACTGGACTTCGTGGCGCGCACCTGCTCGTCGACAAAGTTCATCATTGCGGGCTTTTCGCAGGGTGCGGTGATTGTGGGGGACGTGGCGTCGTCGATAGGCAATAGCGAGGGTCCGATCAACCCGGACCGTCTGCTCGGCGCGATGATGATCGCCGACGGACGCCGAGAAAACGGCGTGGGCATCAACCCCGGCGCCGAAGTGCACGGCACCGGCGCGGAGATCGTCCTGCAGCCGCTGCAGCGCGTCGCCGACGCCGTCACCCCCGGCGCCACCATGACCGGACCACGCCCCGGCGGCTTCGGTCTCGTGGAGGACCGTGCCTACGAAATCTGCGCGCCGAACGACACCGTTTGCGACGCCCCACTGGGTGTAGGCAACGCGATCGAACGCGCAAACGCACTCATTTCGGCAAACGGCAATCATGCACTATATGCCACAAATCCGGACGTGATTCCGGGCTCGACAGTGCCCGAGTGGGCTGTCAATTGGGTCCGTGACGTGGTAGAGAGTTTGTAACTCGAATACAGGTGTAAAACAAGGAGTTTTTCGATGGATCTTCAGCAACTGACCGCCCAATTCATCGGCCCCGACGGCGACATCGCCCTGCCAGAACACTTCACCCTGCCCCGACTCGCCGAAATGATCCACCAGGCCCAACTGCAGGCCGGCGGCGGCGACGCGATCAACGTCCGCGCGTGGGACTTTTCCACCGACCCAGCTGGTGTGGAAACAACGTTCACCCGCTCCGAGGTCAACACCCGCATCAAGGCCGTCGCAGCACGCCTCGCCCAGGTCGGCGAGCCGGGCGCACGCGTCGCGCTGATGGCGCCGAACTCCGCCGAGTACGTCTTCGGCTTCATGGGCGCGCTCTACGCCGGCCAGGTGCCGGTGCCGCTGTACGACCCGACCGAGCCGGGCCACGAGGGCCACCTGCGCGCAGTGCTTGGCGACGCCGGCGTCCAGATCGTGCTCACCAACTCCGCCGCCGCCCCCGCTGTGCGCCGCTACTTCGCCGACCTGCCCGGCACCGAGCGTCCCCGCGTCATCGCCGTGGACTCCCTGCCGGACACGCTCGCCGAGTCCTACCAGCCAATCCCGCCGGTGCCGGGCGAGGACACTGCGAACCAGATCTGCTTCCTGCAGTACACCTCCGGCTCCACCCGCAACCCGGCAGGCGTGATGATCACCAACGAGGCGCTGGTCACCGACGTTCTGCAGATCAACGACGCGGTGAAGTTCGAAACACCGATGCGCATCCCGACCTGGCTGCCGCTGCACCACGACATGGGCATGATCGTGGCCATGATCGGCGTCGTGCTGGGCCAGGAGATTGAGATCTTCGCCCCGCGCGACTTCATCCAGCAGCCGAAGCGTTGGGTGGAGCGCCTGTCGCGTCGCGACGACGACCTCGCCGACATCCACGTCTACACCGTGATCCCCAACTTCGCCCTGGACCTCGCCGCCCGCTACGCCGCGCCGGAATCTGCGGACCAGTACGACTTCTCCGCCGTGGAGTGCATCATCATTGGCTCCGAGCCGGTTACCCGCGCGGGCGTGACCGCGTTTATCGACGCGTTCAGCGCCTCCGGGCTCGACCGCTCCGTGCTGCGCCCGTCCTACGGCCTGGCCGAGACCACCCTGCTGGTGTCCACCGACCGCACCGATGAGCGCCCGAAGTTCATCGAGTTCGACCGCGACGCACTCGCAGAGGGCAAGGCCGTCCCGGCGGAAGGCGGCGTGGCTACCGCGTCGAACGGCCAGCCGGTGAACTGGATGCACTTCGCCATCGTCGACCCGGAGACCCGTAACGAGGTCGAAGACGGCACCATCGGCGAAATCTGGGTCCACGGCAAAAACGTCGCCGCCGGCTACCTCGACCGCCCGGAAGAGACCGCCGCGACGTTCCACAACACCATCGGCGAAACCATCCAGGACGGCATGCCGAAGGACAACTGGTGCGCCACCGGCGACCTGGGCACCATGCTCGACGGCCACCTGTACATCACCGGCCGCGTCAAGGACCTCGTGGTCGTGGCGGGACGCAACCACTACCCGCAGGACATCGAAGCCACCGTCATGGAGTCCACCGACCACGTGCGCAAGGACTCCGTCGCCGCATTCGCAGTGCCTGGCGACGACGTCGAGCGCCTCATCATCATGGTCGAACGCGCCGACAACGCCTCCGCCGACGGCGACGCAGCCGCCATCGACGCCATCCGCTCCGCCGTCACCGCCAAGCACGGCATCGCCCCGGAGGTCGTCGAGTTCTACGGTCCGGGCGAGATCGCACGCTCCTCGGCAGGCAAGATCGCCCGCCGCGTCAACGCGAAGCGATTCACCGATCGCGAACACGCTGCAACGCAGTAACAAAACCCCGCCGGTGGGCGATAGTCTGAGCTGTTATGAACGAGCATGATCTGATTCAGTGGCTCACCAGCTGGGTTGAGCGCGCCACCGGCGTAGATAACGTCGACCCGACCACGCCGCTGGAGACCTACGGCCTCGCATCCCGCGACGCCGTGATCCTCTCCGGCGAACTGGAAACGCTCCTCGGCCGCCGCGTAGACCCGACCATCGCCTACCAGTACCCGACCGTCGCCGCGATCGCCGCGGCGCTGACGGCGGTGAAGGCGGAGGGGCCGGTAAGGCGTCGTCGTCAAGCAACTGCGACCCCTGGCACCCACGACATTGCCATCATCGGCTCCGCCGGCCGCTTCCCAGGCGCCAAAAACAACGCCGAATTCTGGCAAATGCTCATCGAAGGCCGCTCCGCCACCGGCCCACTTCCCGCACCACGCTGGAATGAATACCTCGGCGACCCCGTCGTCCGCACTAAAATGTCGGAAGAAAACACCGACGGCGGCTACATGGACGGCATCGCCTCCTTCGACCACGAATTCTTCGGCGTCTCCCCACTCGAGGCCCAAAACATGGACCCGCAGCAACGCATCATGCTCGAAGTTGCGTGGGAAGCCCTCGAAGACGCAGGCCTCGCACCCAGCAAGCTGCGCGGCGAACCCGTCGGCGTGTTCGTTGGCTCGTCCAACAACGACTACGGCATGCTCATCGTCGCCGACCCAGCCGAGGCGCACCCGTACGCGCTGACCGGCGCATCCTCCGCGGTCATCCCGAACCGCATCTCTTATGCCTACGACTTCCGCGGCCCGTCCATGAACGTGGACACCGCCTGCTCCTCGTCGCTGGTGTCGGTGCACCACGCGGTGCGCGCGCTTCGCGACGGAGAAGCCGACGTCGCCCTAGCCGGCGGCGTGAACATCCTGGCCAACCCGTTTGCCTCGCTTGCGTTTTCGGAGTTGGGCGTGATCTCGCCGACCGGGCGCATCCACGCGTTTTCCGACGACGCCGACGGCATCGTCCGCGCCGACGCCGCAGGCTTCATCGTGCTCAAGCGTGTCGACGACGCCATCGCCGACGGCGACAACATCCTCGGCGTAATCAAAGGCTCGGCCACCAACTCCGACGGCCACTCCAACGGCCTGACCGCCCCCAACCCGGACGCCCAGGTAGACGTGCTGCGCCGCGCCTACGACGACGCCGGCGTGGATCCGCTGCAGGTCGACGTGGTCGAAGCCCACGGCACCGGCACCATCCTCGGCGACCCGATCGAGGCCACCGCACTCGGCGAAGTCCTCGGCCGCGGACGCGACGCTGGCTCGCCGCTGCTGCTGGGGTCGGCGAAGTCCAACATCGGCCACTCCGAATCCGCCGCCGGCGTCGTCGCGCTGATCAAGGTGATCGAGGCGCTCAAGCACGACACGATTCCGGAGTCCATTAACTTCACCGCCCCAAACCGCTACGTCGACTTCGACACCGAGCGCATCGAGGTCGTCCAGGACCCGCGCGAGTGGCCGCGCTACTCCGGCCGCCGCATCGCCGGCGTGTCCGGCTTCGGCTTCGGCGGCACGAACGCGCACGTGGTCGTCGCCGACTTCGACCCGGCCGACTACGACACCCAGACACCCGAAACCGAGCCGTCCTTCGAGGGCGTGTCTGCGGCGGCGTTGCCGGTGTCGGGCCTGTTGCCCTCTCGTCGCAAGGAAGCAGCAGGCGCACTCGCTGACTTCCTCGAAGGCCGCCCCGACACCGACCTCATCCCGGTGGCGCGCTCCCTGGCCAAGCGCAACCACGGCCGCTCCGCCGCCGTCGTCCAGGCCACCACCACCGAAGACGCCGTCAAGCGCCTGCGCCAGGTCGCTGCCGGCAAGATCGGCCCCGGCATCGCATCCGCCGACGCACCGACCCCCATGGGCCCCGTCTTCGTCTACTCCGGCTTCGGCTCCCAGCACCGCAAGATGGCCAAGGAACTCATCAACCGCTCGCCGCTGTTCGCCCGCCGCATGCGCGAACTCGACGAGATGGTCAAGTTCCAGGCCGGCTGGTCCATGCTCGAGATCATTGAAAACGACGAGCTGACCTACGACACCGAAACCGGCCAGGTCACCATCACCGCCATCCAGATCGCGCAGACCGACCTGCTGGCCTCCGTCGGCATCACCCCAGCCGCCACCATGGGCATGTCCATGGGTGAGATTGCCGCAGCCTACGGTGCCGGCGGGCTGAGCGACGAGGACTGCATCCTCATCGCCACCGCCCGTGCCCGCCTCATGGGTGAAGGTGAAGAAATGATTGCCGGCACCGACCAAGAAGGTGCGATGGCGGTTGTGGAGTTGTCGCGCGAGGCGTTGGCGGAGTTCGTCGATAAGCATGAGCAGGCTGCAGGCGTTGAGCCAGCCGTCTACGCGGGCCCCGGCATGACCACCGTCGGCGGGCCGTCGAAGGCCGTCGACTACATCGTCGAGGCACTCACCGCTGAGGAGAAGTTCGCCCGCAAACTCAACGTGCGCGGCGCCGGCCACACCAGCGCGCTCGACCCGATCATGGGCGAGCTCGCCGGCGAAATCGCAGGCATCACCCCGCGCCCGCTCACGGTGCCACTGTTTACCTCCGTCGACCGCGGCGAGGTCTACCAGCCCGGCCAGACCATCCACGACGACGCCTACTTCCTGCGCATGACCCGCCAGCCGGTCTACTTCCAGGACGCCACCGAAGCCGCGTTTGCCGCCGGCCACACCACGCTTGTGGAGATCACCCCGAACCCGGTTGCACTGATGGGCATGATGAACACCGCGTTCGCCGCCGGCCAGCCGGATGCGCAGCTGCTGTTCACCACCAAGCGCAAGGTCGACGAGCTCGAGTCGCTTTTGGACCTCGCCGCGAAGCTCTACGCCGGCGGCGTGCCGGTGGACTTCGGCGCCTTCTACGGCGCAGGCAAGGTCATCGACGCGCCGAAGATGGCGTTTAAGCAGGTGGATCACTGGACGCCGGCGAGGCCGTCGTCGGCAAGCACGTCGCTTTTGGGCTCCCGTGTGACGCTGCCGAGCGGCGAGGTTGCGTTCGCGACCGCCGCCGACCAGGTCTTCAGCCCGCACCAGCTCATCGAGGCCGCCGCGGCTGAGGTAGCCGAGGGTGCGCGTGTCGTCGCTACGGAAGAGCACGGCTACCTGCCCGCCGACGGCGAGGTGACCACTGTGGTGGCGTCCTCGCTCGGCGGCGTGTCCGTCAAGGTGTACGACGGTTCCGCGCTGGTTGCGGAGGGTTTCGCCTCCACCATCGACCGCGCCCCGGTTCAGGGCGTCATGGAGCCCACGCGTATCGACGACACCCCGGCCGCCACCTCCGACGAGGACCAGGACGACATCGACGCCGTGCGCTGGGACCCGACCTCCGGCGAGACCGTTGCCGAGCGCCTGCGCGGCATCGTTTCCGAATCCATGGGCTACGACCCCGAGGACCTGCCCGACGAACTGCCGCTCATCGACTTGGGCCTTGACTCCCTGATGGGCATGCGCATCAAGAACCGGGTGGAAAACGATTTCCAGATCCCGCCGCTGCAGGTGCAAACGCTTCGCGACGCCTCCGTCGCCGATGTCATCCGCATCGTCGAAGACGCCGTCGCCGGCCGCACCGGCGCCCCGCAGCCGATGGCCGTGAACGACGAGGCGCGCGACCCGGCCGCCGCCACCGAAAAGACCCAGGGTGTCGGCGTTGCCCCGCGCGACGCGTCCGAACGCATGGTGTTTGGCGCCTGGGCGAAGTACGCCGGTGCGGCGGCTGCTGGTGTGACGTCGGAGTTGCCGCAGATTAGCAACGAGCAGGCGGGAGAGATCGCCGCGCACCTGACCGAGCGCTCCGGCATCGAGGTCACCGCCGAGGATGTGCTGGGCGCCGAGACGCTCGAACCGCTTGCGAACAAGGTCCGCGAGGGTCTGGAGACCCCGGTCGACGGCAACATCCGCGTCTTCCGAGATGGCGACGCCGCCAAGAACCCTGTCTTTATTTTCCACCCGGCGGGCGGGTCGTCGTCGGTGTACGCGCCGCTGGCCCGCCGCCTGAATAAGGACGTCCCGGTCTACGGCGTCGAGCGCCTGGAGGGCTCCCTCCAGGAGCGTGCTGCCGAGTACGTCAAGGACATCGAGCGCATCGCAGGCGAGCGCAAGGTCATCCTCGCCGGCTGGTCCTTCGGCGGCGCCCTGGCCTACGAGGTCGCATCCCAGTTGGGCAACGACAAAATCGACTACATCGCACTGCTGGACACCACCCAGCCGTCCGAGCCGATCCCCGACACGCTCGAGGAAACCAAGGCGCGTTGGGGCCGCTACGCCGCCTTTGCCAAGGAAACCTACGGCCTGGACTTCGAGGTGCCTTACGAGCTGCTCGAAACCGCCGGCGAAGAAGCGCTGCTGACCATGCTCACCGAGTTCCTGGCCAGCACCGACGCCTCCGAACACGGCCTGGCCGCCGGTGTCCTGGAGCACCAGCGGGCATCGTTCGTGGACAACCAGATCCTCAACCACCTCGACTTCACCCGCTGGGCCGACGTCGACGTGCCGGTGCTGCTGTTCCGCGCCGAGCGCATGCACGACGGCGCCATCCAGCTCGAGCCGAACTACGCCCACATTGACGAGGACGGCGGCTGGGGCGCTATCGTGAGCGACTTGACCATCGTCCACCTGCCCGGTGACCACTTGGCGGTTGTGGACGAGCCGGCGGTGGGCATCGTCGGTAAGCACATGAACGCATGGATCGAAGGGAAGCGATGAGTACCGCCGACAAACTCGCCGACCTGCGCGAACGGCTAGACAAAGCGCAGGACCCGGGCTCGGAACGCTCGCGCAAGCGTCGCGACGACGCCGGCCGCACCACCCCGCGCCAACGCATCGACGCCCTGCTCGACGAGGGATCCTTCGTCGAAATCGGCGCGCTCGCCCGCACCCCCGGCGACCCGGACGCCGTCTACTCCGACGGTGTGGTCACCGGCTACGGGCGCATCGACGGCCGCCCCGTCGCCGTGTACGCCCACGACAAAACCGTCTACGGCGGCTCCGTCGGCGTGACGTTCGGCCGCAAGGTCACCGAGGTCATGGAGTTCGCCATCAAGATCTCGTGTCCCGTGATCGGCATCCAGGACTCCGGCGGCGCCCGCATCCAGGACGCGGTGACGTCGCTGGCCATGTACTCCGAGATTGCCAAGCGCCAGCTGCCGCTGTCGGGCCGCGTCCCGCAGATCTCGATCATGCTGGGCAAGTCCGCCGGCGGCGCCGTCTACGCCCCGGTGACCACGGACTTTGTCATCGCCGTTGACGGCGAGTCCGAGATGTACGTCACCGGCCCGAACGTGATCCGCGAGGTCACCGGCGAAGACATCACCTCTGCCGAACTCGGCGGTGCGCGCGTACAGGAGCAGGCCGGCAACATCCAGGCCGTGGTGGCTACGGAGGAGGACGCCTTCGACTACGTCAAGGACCTGCTGGCCCACCTGCCCACCTCCACCTTCGACGCGGCCCCCGTGGTCGCGGCCCCCGCGGACGAGGAGTTGGACGACTCCGCACTCGATTCCTTCATGCCCGACGACACCAACGCCGGCTACGACATGATGGATCTGCTCGTGCAACTTGGCGACGACGAAGACCTCGTCGAAATCCAAGCCGGCTACGCCGAAAACCTCATCTGTGCCTTCGGCCGCATCGACGGCAAGGCAGTCGGCTTCGTCGCCAATAACCCGATGTACGCCGCTGGCTGCATCGACGCGGACGCCGCCGACAAGGGCGCGCGTTTCATCCGCACCTGCGACGCCTACAACATTCCGATCGTCTACGTCGTGGACACCCCCGGCTACCTGCCCGGCGTGGAGCAGGAGCGCGAAGGCCTGATCCACCGTGGCGCGAAGTTCGCCTTCGCCGGCGTGGAGGCCACCGTGCCTAAGGTGACGCTGGTCGTGCGCAAAGCCTACGGCGGCGCGTATGCGGTGATGGGGTCGAAGAACCTCAACGGCGACATCAACCTCGCCTGGCCCACCGCCCAGATCGCCGTGATGGGTTCGGCGGCGGCGGTGGTAATGCTGCAGGGCAAGCAGCTCGCCGCCATCGAGGACCCTGATCAGCGCGAGGCCATGAAGAAGATGTTCATGGACTTCTATGACCAGGAGATGACTTCCCCGTACGTGGCTGCTGAGCGGGGTTACATCGACCAGATGATCGAGCCCAATCAAACACGCATTGCTTTACGACGAGCCCTTCGCCAACTGGCCACCAAACAAGAATTCGACCTTCCTAAGAAGCACACCATCAGCCCCCTGTAAGAAAGGCCCTTCTTCTATGCTTTCCTCCACCCTCGACCTGTTCGGCGACCTTGTCAGCATGATCATCTGGTTCATCAACGGCATCCAGACGGGTGATCCGCTCTGGAACTTCGGTTCGAGCTTCTAGGCCTGGACGCCGAAAACGCACCCGTTTGGTTGGCGGGTGCGTTTTGTTATTTGCGCACGAGTTTTGCGATTCCGCGCCAGCCGAGCATGAGCAGCGCGGACATGGTCGTCGCCACGATGATGAACGACCAGTGGGGGATCGAACCGTTGCGGATGCCCCAGATCACCAGGCCGGTGATCACGGTGACCGGCCAAATGATGCCGCCCTTGTTGTCGCGGGAGATCAGCCACCCCAGCGTTACACCGAGGGCGAACGGCCACAGGGTGGACAGCCAGCCGGTGAAGTTGAACGGCATGTCGTCGGACTGGTGGGCAGCGCGCGCGAGCAGCGCGAATACCGCGATGGCGACGTAGTCGGCCGCGATCGCGGTGGGGCGTGTGATTCGTTTCGTCATACTCGCAGATGGTAGCGCCCGAACAGCGCGTCCATGATTCCGCCGGGCCTGTACACCGGGTACCCGCGCGGTGAAACCCACACCGGCCGGCCCCGGATCCGTTCGATCCTTCCGCGCCGGTTGGTGTGGCGGGGGTCGTCGTGGTTGACCCGGTTGTGGTACCTGCACAGCGGCACCAGGTTGGCCAGGTTGGTCTGCCCGCCTTGCGACCACGCCGTGATGTGGTGGAACTCGCACATATCCGCCGCCACCCGACATCCGGGTACGGGGCACATCGGGGTGGCCATGCGGGCTAAGTCGCGTTGCTTCGCGTTGGCCACGCGCTGGGTCCGGTACAGGTTCACCGGCCCGGCCTCGGGGTGCACGAGCGCGACCTCGGTCGGGAACATCTCGCCCAACAACGCCGCGACGTATTCGGCGCCGGTGATGGTGGTGCCGTCGGAAAGTGCGAGCAGGACGTCGTCGCCGTGGTCGGCGAGGATTGTCACGTGCTGGTCCGCCGGCACCGCCACGATCGGGCGCGGCGCCTGCACCTGCACCCCGCCACCCCCGGCGAGCATGTCGGCGAACCGGGCGAACATCTGCGGGCCCGCAGGTTTCGACGCGTCCAGCCCGGAGCGCAACTGCTTTTCCAGTGCTGCCAGCACGTGTTCGTCGCCGCAGCCGGAGAACTTCCGCTTCCCGCCGCGTGAGGCAGAGAAGCGGAAGGCGTCTTCGGGGGTGCGGTCGTCGTCGGGAAGCAGTTCGCGCGCGGCCTTCTGTACCGCCCGGTAGTCGCCGCGCACCTCCAGCAGCGCAAGCCGCGGCGCCCAACGCTCGTTGACTGGCAGGCGCTTCAGGCGGCGCTCGATGGCCACCAACTGGTGCAGCGAGAACCCCCGCGCCCGCTCCAGCGCCACGGCCTGCTTGCGGGTGTAGGCGGTGCGGCCGAAGTACACCTCGCGCAGCCCCGCCCACGCGGACACCTGCGCCGGGTCGAGGCCTGCCTGGAGGGCGTACTGCTCGTCGAAACCGGCGAGCGCATCAACGGCGCTGGCTAGCGTGTCCACGAGAGCAGTAAATGAGGTCATGCATTTCAACCTAAAGCGCCGGCCAAACTTGCGCAACGGCCCTGTGGATAACTCGCGATTATGCCGTTGGTTTATCCACACGTCCCAGGTAGACGGCGGAATAGACGATCCAGCCGATGGCGGTCACGAGCGCAAACGAGATGGCGCGGTAGATGACGGTGGCGGCGGTGGCGTCGGCAAGCGAGAGGCCTCCGGCGACGAGCATGCCCACCGCCACCGGCTCCACGGTCCCCAGGCCGCCGGGCGTGACTTGGGCGGATCCCGCGAGTTTGGTCATGATGAACGCCAAGCAAATCCCCGACAGCGAAATGCTTGACGACGACACCGCCCACACCGAACACACCATCGTCGCAAGGTCCAGCAGCCGGTTACACAGCGACAACCCGGCCGCACCCGCGAAGGCGGGGGCGGAGATACGGATGGCGGCAACCTGGTCGATCACGGACACAGCGCGCTCGTGCACGCGCGAGGGCAGGAAGCGCACCCAGCGTTTGAGCACCGCAGGGTTGAGCGTCGCCCAGAACACTGCGGCGATGGTCAGCGCGGCCGCCACCAGCGATAGCACGAGCGACGTCACCGACAGGTCGGCACCCAGCAGCACCACGGCGACGATGCCGATGAGCACCAGCCACACCGTGGACAGCGCACCGGAGACGACGAAGAACCACCCACACAGCCCCGTCGACGCCCCCCACGAGCGGTGCACCCGGTACGTCAGCCACGCCGATAGTGCCGGTCCGCCCGGCACGGTGGTGGACCACGCGTTGGAGGCGAACACGATCGCGTTCGTGCGCGCCACCCCCGTGATGCGCCCTTCGACGTTGAGCAGGATCTGCATCACCCCGGCCATCGCCACCAGCGCCAGCAAGGCTGTGACCACCGTGCCCAACAGCGGCAGCGGCGAAGCAGACCGGACGGCGCGCCAGGCGTCGCCGAAGAACGGCATCTGGTCGCGAAGCACTACCAGCACCACCACGGCCAGGACGACCGGGGCGAGCCAGCGCAGCCAGGTCCTAGCGTTCAAGTTCTTTCTTCTTCAGCTGCTCGAGGGCGCGGCGCTGCTCGATATCACGCATGAGTTCGCTAAACGGCACCAGCGTCGCGTCCTCTTCGACGGAGACGCCGGCGCGGCCGGGCAGGGTGTCAACGACCATGTGCTCGATGGGGGTTTCGGTGGGTGGTGTCGTCGATACGCCAGAGCCCTCGCCGAGTGCACCCGCGGCACGTTTGACCCAGCGTGGCGCCCACCAGTTGTCCTCGCGCAGCAGGTGCATCACGCCAGGAACGAGCAGCAGGCGGATGATTGTCGCGTCGAGGGCGAGCGAGAAGATCATGCCGTAGGCGATGTACTTCATCATCACGATGTCCGACAGGGCGAACGCGGCGGCGACCACGATCATGATGGCGGCCGCGGCGGTGATAATCCCACCGGTATGGGCGGTGCCGTCCTTGATGGCGTCGTCGGTACGTGCACCGTCCTGGCGGGCCTCCACCATGCGGGAGACCAGGAACACCTCGTAGTCGGTGGACAGGCCGTAAAGGATGGCGACGATGAGCACCAGGATCGGGCTCATCAGCGGACCCGGCGTGAAGTTGAGCACCCCTGCGCCGAGCCCGTCGACGAACACGGCGGTGAGGAAGCCGAGGGTGGCGCCGATGCCGAGGATGTTCATGATCACGGCCTTCGCCGGCAGGATCAGCGACCCGAACACGAGCGCCATGAGCAGGAACGTCGCGAGCACCATGTAAACGCCCATCCACGGCAGGCGCTCCAGCAGCGCTTCGATGGATTCGACTTCCATGGCGGGGGTGCCGCCGACGTAGGTGGTTACGCCCTCCGGCACGTCAATCTGACGCAATTGCTTGACGACGTCCGCCCCACCGTCCCTGTTCTCCAACGGCGCCGACAGCACCGTGATGTCGCCTTCGGTGGGGTAGTCGGGCTTGAGCGGGCGGGTGAAGCCGTCGATGGCGCGGGTCTGCATGACGATCTGGCCGAGCTGCGCGTTGTCGGCACCCTGGACCACGAGTTTCACCGGGTCGGTGCGGAAGGCGGGGAACTCTTCGTTGAACTCGTCCTGCGCTTGGCGGGTGACCTGGTTGGGCGGCAGGTAGGTTTCGTTGATGCCGCCGAACGCGATGCCGACAATCGGCACGGTTAGGGCGATGAGTAGCGCCGCCACCCCGACGACAACGGGGCGGGCGTGGCGCATCGCCCAGGCGGGGATCTTGTACCAGACCGTATCTTCCATGCTGCGCTCTTTGCGACGACGCACGGACAACAGGTCGATCTTGGGGCCCAGCATGCCGAACAGTGCCGGCAGCACCGCCACCGAAATCACCGCGGCGAGCACGACCGCGCTGATCGCGCCGTAGGCCACCGACTTGAGGAACGCCTGCGGGAACATGAGCAGGCCCGACAGTGCGACGCCGACCATGAGGGCGGAGAAGAACACCGTCTTGCCCGCCGTGTTGGTGGTCACGGCGACGGCCTCTTCGGTGTCCAGGCCGCGGTCGAGTTCCTCGCGGAAGCGCGACACCATGAACAGCCCGTAGTCGATGGCCAGGCCCAGGCCGAGCAGCGTAATGATCGACTGGGAGAAAATATTGACCTGCTGGAACTGCGCCAGCACCGCCAGCAGCGACAGTGAGCCGATGATGGACAGGATGCCCACGATCAACGGCATCGCAGCGGCCACCACGCCGCCGAACACAAACAGCAGGATGATGGCAACGAACACCAGGCCGATCTTTTCGGCGCGCGCGATGTCGTCGGCCATGCCGGTGTCCAGCGCGTCGGCCACGGCGGTCGCGCCGGCGATCTGGGCGGTGCCGCCAGGGACCTCCAGCGCCTCGAGCGCGGGTTGGATGGTGCGGAAGTCCTTCAGCGTCTGCTCGCCGTCGCCCTTCAGCCCGATCGCGGCGAACGCCTTGGTGTGATCGGCGTTGACCAGTTGCGGGTTGGGACGCTCGAAGTAACTGGTGATGTGCGCGATCTGGTTAGGGTGCTGCGCCTTGAGCTCCCCCAACTGTGCATTCACCTTATCGACGACCTCCGGCCTGTCCACCCCATCCGGCGCCGTCACCAGCAGGATCACATCGCCGGAGTTGTCGCGGCCGAACGTGTCGTATTCGATCTGCGCCGCCGTCGTCGAATCCGCGCCCGGGTCTTCCCAGCCTTCCTGGGAGAGGCGGTCGGCGAGTTTGGATCCGAACAGCACTTGCATCAGCAGGATCAGCGCGATGACGATGACCGGGATGATGCGGCGGTGGCGGTAGGCGAAGTGGCCCCACTTGTAAAACACGGCGGGCTCCTAGTCTTTCGGGTTGTGCAGAAGCGCCTTGAGCGGGCGGAACGGTTGCAGCCAGGCGCCCTCGTCGGGCAGTTTGTCCAGGTGGACGCGCGGCAGCGGGTTTTGGAACACGCCCGGGATGTCTTCGAGGTCCACGAAGGTGACGTCGGGGGAGTTCACGGCCCAGGAGGCGTGTTCGTGGAAGCCTAAGACGGTGACGGGGATGTTGTCGTCGATAAGTTCTTGCAGGAGCTCTTGGAAGTTCTGCCCGTCTGCGGATGCGACGACAACGCCTTGGAGCACGCCTTCTTTACGACGACGCTCTATGTGGTCGATCATGTCACCGTCCACATCCGAGTCTTCTTCGCTCTTCGGCTTAGCAAAGACGGCGAAACCGACGTTGCGCAGCGCCTCCACCCACGGGCGGATCGAGTCTGCGCCGGCGGGGGAGACGTTGGTGAACACGGTGGCTTCCGGCTCGACCTCGTAGCCGAGTTCGTCGGAGCGGTCGGCGGCGAGGTCGATGAGCCAGCGGCCGATGGCGTCGAAACGCGGACGGTGCGCCGCAGTCGGGCGACCACCCAGGATCGCGCCGAGGCCCATGTCCAGGTTCGGGGCGTCCCACACCAGCAGGTAGCTCTCCGGACCGGCCGGCGCGCCCGGGGTGTAGGGGTGGGTCATTGCCTGCAGGTCCATTACTTCTTCTCCCACAGGTACTCGCGGATCACGTGATCCTTGTCCAGACCCTTGCCTTCGAACTTGGTGATCACCTGGCGGTCCGTCAGCATCGGCGCCGCGTCCCACGGCCAGCCCTTGTACTCCAGCATCGGCTCCACATTGACCAGTTCGTCGATCCACTCGGCGTAGTCGGCGTGGTCGGTGGCCACGTGCAGCACGCCGCCCGGCTTCAGGCGCGTAGCGATGAGGTTGAGGGTGCCGGACTGGATGATGCGGCGCTTGTGGTGGCGCGCCTTCGGCCACGGGTCCGGGAAGAAGATGCGCACACCGTCGAGGGATTCCTCGCCGAACATGCGGGCCAGGACCTCCACGCCGTCGCCGCGCACCATGCGAATGTTGTCGATGCCGCCGCGCACCACCGCGCCCAGCAACTTCGCCAACCCCGGCTTGTACAGCTCCACGGCAACCACGTTGGTGTCCGCCTCGAGCGGGGCCATCGCCGCGGTGGAGGTGCCGGTGCCGGAGCCGATCTCCACGATGGTGGGGTGGCCGGCGCGGCCAAACCAGCCGTCGATATCAATGCGCTCGTCCGAGCCCTCCGCCAGCACCTTGCCCAGGCGGGGCCAGTGCTCGTTGAACAAGGCCTCCTGGTTGTCGGTCAGCGTGCCGCGACGAAACGTCACGGACCCCAGACGCGGGTAATCCAGGCCGGTTTCAAAATCAGTTTGCAATGGGCGGCCAGCGGGCAACTCGCCCGTGCCCGACCGCGTGTTTTCAGAATTATTCATCGTGTTTATTGTCCATATGAACAGGTCAAACGCAAGTGTCCCGGCGAGGGGTGAGGGGCCGGGTTGTCACCCCCGTGTCGTCGATACGCATGCACCCCTGTCGGGGGTAGCGCGTTACCCCCGCCCAAAGTGTTATGAGTGCTCGGGCGTACTGGTTATATCCACTATGCTGTGGAAGTGCCCAAGGTTTGGCTTGAAGAACACACATTTCGATACTCTTGGGGCAAAACGCAACGATTATTGGGGTTGCCGTGCGCCACGCACTGGCAATAACCAGTTACACAAGGAGTGCACATGACCGCCGAAGTTAAGCGCCTGGAGGGCCAAGCCCCCACCGACAACGAACAGCTCATCGACTGGATCAACGAAGCCGTCGACCTGTTCGAGCCGGAGAAGGTGGTCTTCGCAGACGGCTCTGACGAGGAATGGAACCGCCTGGCCGACGAACTCGTCGCCGCCGGCACGCTCATCAAACTCAACGAGGAAAAGCGCCCCAACTCCTACTTGGCGCGCTCCAACCCCTCCGACGTCGCACGCGTCGAGTCCCGCACCTTCATCGCCACCGAAAACGAAGAAGATGCCGGCCCGACCAACAACTGGATGAAGCCCGAAGCGCTCAAGGAAGAGATGCTCGAGCACTTCGCCGGATCCATGCGTGGCCGCACCATGTACGTTGTCCCGTTCTGCATGGGCCCGATCTCCGACCCGGACCCGAAGCTTGGCGTGCAGCTCACCGACTCCGCTTACGTGGTTATGTCCATGCGCATCATGACCCGCATGGGCACCCAGGCGCTGGACAAGATCCAGGGTGACAACTTCGTCCACTGCCTCCACTCCGTCGGCGCCCCGCTCGAGCCGGGCCAGGAAGACGTCGCGTGGCCGTGCAATGACACCAAGTACATTTCCCAGTTCCCGGAAACCAAGGAAATCTGGTCCTACGGCTCCGGCTACGGCGGCAACGCCATCCTGGCCAAGAAGTGCTACGCCCTGCGCATCGCATCTGTGATGGGGAAGGAAGAGGGCTGGATGGCTGAGCACATGCTCATCCTGAAGCTCACCAACCCGGAGGGCAAGAAGTACCACGTTGCCGCCGCATTCCCGTCCGCTTGCGGCAAGACCAACCTGGCCATGCTCACCCCGACCCTGCCGGGCTGGGAGGCCGAGGTTGTTGGCGACGACATTGCGTGGATGAAGCTGCGCGAAGACGGCCTCTACGCCGTCAACCCGGAGAACGGTTTCTTCGGCGTCGCCCCTGGCACGAACTTCGCCTCCAACCCGATCGCCATGAAGAGCATGGAGCCGGGCAATGTGCTGTTCACCAACGTCGCTCTTACCGACGACGGCGACGTCTGGTGGGAAGGCATGGACGGCGAAAAGCCGGCGCACCTGATCGACTGGCGCGGCGAAGACTGGAACCCGGACTCCACCAGCAAGGCCGCCCACCCGAACTCCCGCTACTGCGTGGCCATCGAGCAGTGCCCGACCGCAGCGCCGGAGTTCGAGGACTGGCAGGGTGTGAAGATCGATGCCATCCTCTTCGGTGGCCGCCGCCCCGACACCGTCCCGCTGGTCACCCAGGCGCACGACTGGGAGCATGGCACCATGATCGGCGCGATGCTCTCCTCCGGCCAGACCGCAGCCTCTGCCGAGGCGAACGTCGGCTCCCTGCGCCACGACCCGATGGCGATGCTGCCGTTCATGGGCTACAACGTGGGCGACTACTTCCAGCACTGGCTCGACATGGGCAAGAAGGGCGGCGACCGCATGCCGTCGATCTTCCTGGTCAACTGGTTCCGTCGCGGCGAAGACGGTCGCTTCCTGTGGCCGGGCTTTGGCGAGAACTCTCGTGTGCTCAAGTGGGTCATCGACCGTATCGAGGACAACGTCGGGGCTGAGGAGTCCGTCGTTGGCTACACCGCCCGCGCCGAGGACCTGGACCTTGATGGTCTGGACACCCCGATCGAGGACGTCCGCGAGGCGCTCACCGCGGATCCGGAACTGTGGAAGGAAGACGTCGCGGATTCCCGCCGTTACCTCGAGGGCCTCGGCTCCCGCATCCCGCAGGAGATCTTCGACCAGTTGAAGAAGCTCGACGAGCGCATCCACGCCGCGAAGTAACCCCTTGCCCGCCCACGGGTGATGCTGTAACATCGCCCGTGGAAAACTTCAGACAAGATCTGTTGTTAATTTTGCAGGATGCCCGCCGCAAGGCGGGCATTTTGTTATGCTCGCGGCATGGTGGGTGAAATGCTTGGGGGATTGAGTGACGCTCGTGTTCGGTCATACCGCATGGTTATTGTGGGAGAGACTGGGAGAAGCGCGGACAGCATCTCTGATCGCTCAGTTCAATCCTTGTATCTGTGGCAAAGTGCAATTGCTTCGGCTTGGTATGAGGCGCTTTCGGTCTTCGAGCCTGTGCTGAGAAATCGTATTGACGCATCTTTAAGGTCGTGGAACCAAGCGCAAAGCAGTACTGAAGATTGGCTTGAGAACCCGGCTCGTCCACTTAGAAAAGTAGTGGAGCGCATGGCAACGGACGCACGGAATGCAGCGGAACGTAGCGCTCGGCGCAGACCTCGGAATCATCCCCGATTTAAGGCTCCGGTGACATTGGATGACAGGGTTTCGCAGCTCTCGTTTGGGAATCTAAGTGCTCTTTTCCCGTTGCATCCACCGGCTAATCGTGCGGATTTCGCGACAGGATTTTCAGCAAAAGAGAATCTTTGGATTCATGCACTGGTGAGTGGTTTCCCAGGGTTGACATCGAAGCTTGTTGAACGGCACCGTTCGAGCATTTCACCTCCAGTTCCCGCCCAAGTTGAGGATGGGTATGCGGTGGCGGTTGCTTTAGAACAGTTGCGTCGGCTCCGGAACCGTGTAAGCCACCAGGAACAGATTCTTAACGTTGACCACCAGGAACGGTTGACGGACATGTATGCCTTGGCGCATGCAATGTCTCCCCAAACACTCGGTGTGATGAAGAAGATGGATCGAATACAGCGCACTCTGCTGTTGAGGCCCCAGTATTAGCCGCGCAGGACGAGGACGAGGTTCGACACCGCGAACTCGCGCAGCACCGGCACGCGGGTGACCCACCATGCCCACGCTGGGTGGTAGCGGGGGAAGGCGGCGGCGAGGCGTCCGGTGGCTTCGGCCCATTCGAGGCCTTCGCGTGCGGAGACGGCGAAGAGTGTTTCGCCGAAGCGGTTCTTCGGTTCGTGCCCGTGCACTTTTGCGTATCGACGACGCGCCCACCGACCTCCCACATAATGCTGCCAAAGCCCCGTTTCGTGCCCGCCGAACGGCCCGAGCCACACGGTGTAGCTCAGTACGACGAGCCCGCCGGGCTTGGCCACGCGCAGCATTTCTGCACCCATGGTTTGCCAGTTGGGGATGTGTTCGGCGACGTTGGAGGAGTACACGACGTCGAAGGTGTCGTCGGCAAATGGCAGCGCTGCGCCGTCGCCGCGTACGGAGCCGAATCCGGATAGGCCGGCGGCGGACATTTCGGAGACGCTGGGTTCGAGGCCGACGTAGAAGCAGTCGGCGAATTCTTCGGCGAAGTACCCGGGGCCCCCGCCGACGTCGAGGACGGATTGGTTGGTGATGGGAGGTAGGGAAAGGTCGTTGGCGAGGGCGTCGATAAGCATGCGCGTGTCGCGCGCCAGGGAGGAGTAGAACACGCGCGGGCGGAACTGCTCGTAGGGGAACGAGCGCAGCAGCCGCAGTGAGCGGCGGAGCGTGGCCATCCGGCGGGTGTGGTGCATTCGCGCAATGTTAGCACTGTAGCAACCGTGCTACGCTCCGGCGTATGGCACATCCGGAATGGGACGAATCGCTGGTGGAGCGCAGGATCTCCCAGCGCGAGCTGCGCAATGATTCGGCGAAGATCCTGCGTGAGGTGCGTGCAGGGCGCAGTTTCGTGGTGACGAACAACGGCGAGCCGGTCGGGCGCCTGATGCCTCTCGACGACCCGCAGCCACGCCTGGCCATTACCCGTCCGGCGACCCGGGTGGGTGGTTGGCTCGACCTTCCGGTACCGCAGGTGGAGGGCGAGTCGCTGGCGGATGCGCTCGACGATATGCGCGCGGACAGGTACTGACATGCGCAGGGTGTACGCCGACACGTCGGCGATGGGCTGTCTGCTCAAGTTGGAGCCGCACACGCACGCGATGCGGCTGTGGCTCGAGGCAGGCGAATACGAGGTGGTGTCGTCGGACTTGTTGGAGATTGAGCTGCGGCGCTTGGCGGTGCGCCTCGGCCGGCCGCAGGGGGAGGCTACGATGATCTTGCGGGGAATTTCGATCGCGGAACTTGGCCGGGGGACACTACGAGCGGCGAGTATGTTGCCGATGCCGTATTTGCGTACGTTGGATGCGATTCACTTACAGGCTGCGTTGGATGTGGAGGCGGATGCGGTGTTGACGTACGACGACAGGCTCGCCGAGGCCGCCCGTGAAGTTGGGCTCGAGGTCATTGCGCCGTGAAGGTGTTGTTGTTGTGTTGGCGCGACTCCACCCACCCGCAGGGCGGCGGTTCGGAGCGCTATCTCGAGCGTGTCGGGGAGTACTTGGCGGCCCAGGGCCACGAGGTGGTGTATCGGACGGCGAAGCATACGGATGCGCCGCGGCGGTCACGCCGAAACGGGGTGCGCTACGAGCGTGCCGGCGGGAAGTTCAGTGTGTACCTGGCGGCGCCGTTGTCTATCTGGCGCAACCGGCCGGATGTGGTGGTGGATACGCAGAACGGCATTCCGTTTTTCGCCCGCTTGTTTACGCGCAGGCCGGTGGTGTTGCTGACGCATCATTGTCATAAGGAGCAGTGGCCGGTGGCGGGTCCGGTCATTGGCCGGTTGGGGTGGTTTTTGGAGTCGAAGGTGGCGCCGCGGGTGTATCGGGGGGCGCGGTATGTGACGGTGTCGGAGGCGTCGAGAAGCGATTTGGTGGCGCTTGGCGTGCGCGAGGGTGACATCGAGATCGTGGAGAATGGCGTGGATCCGGTGCCTGCGCATGTGCCCTCGCTTTACGACGACCACCGCACCCACCTGCTCACCCTCTCTCGGCTGGTGCCGCACAAGCGGATCGAGGAAGCGATCGACGCGGCGGCGCGCATCCCGGGCGCGGTGCTGGATGTGGTTGGTTCGGGCTGGTGGGAGGACGAGCTGCGGGCCTACGCGCAGGGGCGTGGTGACGTGGTGTTCCACGGGCACGTCTCCGAGCCGTACAAGCACGCGCTGCTGGAGCGCGCCGACGTGCACCTGTTGCCGTCGCGCAAGGAAGGCTGGGGCATCGCGGTGATCGAGGCCGCGCAGCATGGGGTTCCCACGGTGGCGTACGCGTCGGCGGGTGGGGTGGCGGATTCGATCCGTGACGGCGAGACAGGCCGGCTCGTGCAGCCGGGGGAGGGCTTCGCCGAGGCAACCCGCGAAACACTTGAGCGCCGCGCCAGCATGGCCGAGAATGCCAAGCGTTGGGCGCAGCGCTTTTCGTGGGAGGAGACCGGCCGCAGGTTCGCGGCGGTGCTCGCGGAGCTCGTTACACCTCGATGAGCTGCGTGGTCCAGTTCAGCTGCTGGATCTTGGTGTCCAGTTCGCGGTAGGCCTTGGAGGCGTTGTCAGCCATCTCGCGGAGCGATTTCACGTCGATGGTGGGCACGAAGCGCACCTCGGAGCGGGAGTAGCGGGCGTTGGTCATGGTGCCGGCGTCGGCAACCGCGGCGTAGAGGCGGCGGGAGCGTAGTAGGGCGTCGCGGCGCGCGATGGCGTCGGTAAGCGTGGCGCCCTCGAAGGCGGTCTGCGCGTTGGTGTGGTTGATGCGGCGCACAAGCGTCTCAATCTCTTGGAGCAGCTCGGCGGCTTCCTTGAGCAGTTCGGCTGGGTCCTCGACGGGCGTGTCGCCTTCCTGGATCATCGCGCCCTGGACGAGGCGTTCCTGCAGTTTGTTCAGGCGGTCTTGCGCCTCGGCGCGGCGTGCGAGTGCTTCTGCGAGCAGCATGGGTGCCTCCTTGAAAGTTCTGTCCCCGTTCCCAACCCTCACGAAAGTGTCCGGGTCACCCCCAACGTCGCGGTAGTAAATCGTGCTCGGTGCAACCCTGTGGCGGGGGTTGTGCCCGTGTGCGTCGTGCAGGCCGCATGCGTTGTGCGTGTGAGCGGAATCGAACCGCTTCAGCCTTGATACGGCCACAAGGCGCCGGTGTGTGCTCCCTTTTCCCCGGGCGCGTGGGGTTGACGTTCGCTGGGTGCCGGTGTGCTTTCGCTACCGACAGTGTTAAGTGTCGAACATAGCAAAACGCCCAACCGATGCAAAGGGGTTGGGCGTTGGGTTTTGCTGTGAGTTATGCGGCGGCCTGCGGGAAGAGGTCGCCGTCGCGGAGTCGGTCGCGCATTTCTGCTTCGACGAGGACGGGGATGAAGTCTTCGACGGTTGCGGTGCGCTTGTGGTTGCGGACGACGGCGTCGAATGCGTCGGTGATTTCGAGTGCGTCGTACTGTCCGGCGAACTCGGCGAGCAGGTCCTCGCGGATGTTACGCAGGGCGCGCTCGCGGATGATGCTGAAATCGATGTTGTTGTTGGCCACGGCTATACCTCCTTGATTCTGCGGTGCGTAACCTTTTGTTCATCTGGAGTTCACTTTAACCGCACAACACAATTCATGCAAGCTTTCAATCATGGGAGGTTCCAACTATCGGTTGCGGCGCAGCGTTGCTGGCACCGCGAGCCACAGCGCGAACAACGCGATTCCCGCAGGTGGCAGCGGATTCGGAGCCGCTTGCGTATCGACGACCCGCCCATCCGAACGCACCACCACCCCGATACCCATCTCGCGCAGCGCATCGGTGTCGTCGATGGCCGCTTGGGCGGCGACCCAGCGTGGTGATGGAGCGTCCACAACGACACCGTCGACGGTCAGCGCGCCGGATTCGACCACGTTCATGGCTTTGGGGGCGGGGTCGACGGTGGGGTGGTCGTCGATAAGCGTGAGCGTCGGGCGGGATTCAAAGAGGACGTCGCGGCCGTGGTGGTTGATGGCGGGGATCTCGACGGTGGTGGGGGTGAGTGCGGCGACGGCGACGGGCGCGTCGGGGACCTGCAGGAGCGCGAAGGTGGCGGCGGCGAGCGCGCGGCGGGCACTCAACGCGCCGGCGGCGGTGACCAGGGCGGGGATGGTGAGGATGAGCCACTTTTGGCTGTCGCGAAGCAGGCCGGCCCCGGGGACGTGCGCGACCACCGGGCCCAGCAGCCCCGCCCAGGACGCGAGCGCGATGCAGAATCCGACCCCGGCGAGCACGAGTAAGCGGCGGGGCACCTCGCGCCACGCCAGCGCAAGCAGCACGAACAGCGCGATGCCGAACAGGGCGAAGCCGGCCTCGCGGGAGGCGGGCACGGCATGGGCGTTCCAGATCCCACCAAGGCCTACGAGCGCGCCGAGGGTGCCGGTGAGCCCTTCGGCGCGCGGGGCGAACACCTCGGCGGACACGGCCGATGAGGTGCCGCCCGCCCCGGCGAAGATGCCTGCGACGACCCACGGCGCGCAGGTCAGCGCGGTGGTCAGAGGGCTGCGGGCCACGCACGCGGCGGCGATCGCACCGGTGGGTGTCAGTGACGCCAGCCAGTGCGCAAGCCCCGACAGCGGGTGCACGCCCAACGCCACCAGGGGCAGCAGCCAGGCCGCGGCGGCAAGCGACCACTGTCCCTGCAGCAGCCGTTCTACGACGAACGGGTTCCATACCGCCACCGTCATCGCCGCCGCCTGGCCCAGCGGGGTGCGGCCGAGTTTCCACCCCGCCCACGCGGCGGCCGCGGCGGCGGACACCATGAACACACGCAGGAACAACACCGGATACGGCAGGACGCCAAGCAGGGCGTCTTGGGGGACGTTGCGGGCGGGCAGGTCACCCCACCCCAACGAGGCGCGGGTGAGTTCCATCGCGTCGAAGACCAGCATGTCCCGCAGCGCGAACGCTTCACCGGGGACAAGAAACGGCCAGGTCAGCGCCAGAACCAGCAGGGCGCCATAGACCGGCGCCCACCACTGTCTAGCGGCGGCGCGCATAGGCCACCAGGCCAGCAATGAACGCCGCGGCCGCGATGAAGCGGGTGAGCACCGCCATGACTTGCAGGCCACGCAGCCAGGCCACGTCGCGGCGCGCGGCGTCGACAGCTGCGGCCTTGGTCTCCTCCGCAAGCGTCCACTGCTCGGGCGGGCAGTCCCAGACTTCGTCGAGGATGCGGCCGGTGCGGCGTTCCGCGTCGACGGTGCGCACACACCCGTCAGAAAGTGTCGCGGCGTACTTATAGGTCTGCATGCCACGCACGTTGCCGGGGCCGACATAATCCATCGGCACGTCTTGGCCGGAGGTGGTGTCGAACAGTGGGTAGGTGCGCCGTTCCGGCTGGTAGGGCAGCAGCGGGCCGAGCCCGGCGCGGCCTTTGGCGGGGAAGGCCGTGGAGGGGTCGATGAGAAAACTGTCCACGATCTCGCCGTCGATGGTTACCTCGGCCAGCATGGATTTGGGCTGTTTGGTCAGGGTGACGGTGCGGGAGTGGGCGTCGTCGAAAAGCATGGTGTACTCGCCGGGCTGCAGGGTGCGCTGCTTTGCAATCACGATGGGGGAGGCGATGTTGAGCGCGGCGCAGACGACAATGATGCCCAGGCAGGTGGCTAATCGACGACGCAGGTTCACCCGCCTAACCCTACCGGGCGACTAGACTTTGCCCCATCGTGAATCCAAGACCCGCTGTGTTGCCCGAGCTCGACGGCCTGCGCGCCGTGGCCGCGTACGGCATTGTGGCCACGCACGTCGCGTTTCAGACGGGGACCGGCTCGGCGGTGTTGGAGCGCTTTGACTACTTCGTGGCGGTGTTTTTCGCCCTCTCGGCGTTTTTGCTGGCGCGTGGCGGGATGCGGCCGGGCTACTACTCGCGGCGTGTTGCTCGCCTGGTGCCGGCGTATGTGGTGTGCGTGGCGGTGGTGCTGCTTGCGCTGCCGCCGCTCGCGGGGGTCAGCGCAACGCAGGTGGTGGCGAATGTGCTGTTGGTGCAGGTTTATGTGCCGCACGCGCTTATCGACGGCCTCACCCAAATGTGGTCGCTGTGCATCGAAGTCGCCTTCTACATCGTGCTGCCGCTGTACCTGCGGCTGGGCGCGCGGGGCCGGTACGTGGCGCTGTCGGTCGCGGTGGCACTCGGGTTCGTGTGGCCGTGGGCGGTCTCGGGCATTGCGGACCCGGCGGTGCTGAACCTGCAGATCTGGCCGCCGTCGTATGCGCTGTGGTTTGCGGTCGGGTTGGTGCTCGCCGAGGTAGAGCGCGCCGGGGTGCGCTACGCGGGACCGCGCTGGCCGTTCGTGGTGCTGGCGCTGCCGGTGGCGTGGGTGGCGGGCGTGATCGGCCCGCGCGGCTTGGAGCACCCGAGCCCGCTGGAGTTCAACGTGCGGATAGTCCTCGGCGCGGTGTTCGCCGCCCTGCTGGTCGCACCCTTTGCGCTGGGGCAGAGGTTTGAGGGGACGGTGTTGTCGTCGAAAAGCATGCGCACGCTCGGCCACTGGTCGTACTCGGTGTTTTTGTGGCACATGGCGGTGCTGTACTTCGTGTTCCCCATGCTCGGCGTGCCCATGTTCTCGGGGCACTTCGTGCTGATCTTTACGACGACCACCCTGCTGAGCACCGCCGTCGCCTACATCTCTTACGAATCGGTGGAGGTACCCGGCGCGCGGCTGGTCAGGCAGGCCACGGCGAAGCAGGCGGCGAGGATGAGGAAGGTCGACGAGCCCGCGTAGTTCGCCGCCGGCCAGGGCGCACGTGCAAGCACGAGGCCGCACACGGTCATGGTGGCGGCGGCCAGGTGCGGCATCGGGATCACGGTGAAGCGGCGCACCAGCCACGCAAGCGCCACGGCGGCCGCGCCGGGCAGGGGTGCCACGGCGATGACGGCCAGGCCCGGCAGCCAGTTCGCACCGGGTGGGGGCGTGAAGCTTTCGAAGCGTCGCCACGGCACCCACAGGCACCGGGCGGTGACCAGCAGGCTCAGCAGGGTGCCGGCGACGAGCGAGTACCGGTAGGCGCCGTCGCCGGTGAAGAACATGTCGAACTCGGCGGTGGTGGTGTCTGAGGGCACGCTGGCGGGGACGCGGAAGGCCTGGGCGCCCGCGTCGATACGCATGGGCTCGAGCGGGACGCCGCCGAGGGTGGCACGCAGCCCTTCGTTGAACGCGCGGGTGGTCAGGATCATGCGCTCGCCGGTGTGGTTGGGCAGCGGCGCGCGCGAGAGCATGACGGTTTCGGCGCGGGTGACAATCTCGTGCGTGCCGGCCTCGAGGAACACGCGGGCGGCGTGGCGCTCGCCGTCGATCGTCGCAGGTTGAGAGAGCACCCACTCGCTGTCCACTGCGGTGGTGAAGCGGCGCTGGATCACGTCAGTGGCAGGGAAGCGGCGTTGGAAGAAGTAGCGGTCGGCGGTGCCGGGAACCTCCACGATGCGGCTGATACCGACGTCGAGTTCGCGAATACCCACCGGCTCCGTCAGCTGCAGGATTGTGGCGCCGCCGCGCGTGATGGTGCGCGGCTGGTCCTTGACCAGGGTGACGTCGCGGCAATTGTCGTGCCCGTCGCAGAGTTGCACGGTGGTGTCCGCGGTGGCGGTGAGCGAAATCTGAGGCTGCTGAGTCTGAAACTCGATCCACGCGTTGCGGTCGCCCGGCGCGGGCCACCAGGCGGTCTCGTGCAGGCCGTCGAAGGCTGCGGTCAGCGAGTTCGCGGGCACCGGACCACCGAAAGCGCCGGCGTCCGCGCGTGAGGACGACGCCCGCACCTGCCCATCCGCCACCACCCCAACACGCGTGCCGGCGGACGGGTAGTCCTTCACGCGGTTGCGCACGGTGGTGTCCTCGGATTCGTCGGCAAGGTGGCCCGATTGCCCGTGGATGGTGCCGTAGTTGCGCACCGCCAGCGCCGGGGTATCCGTAACAATATCGGCGGGGGCGCTTGCGTCCCCGCTGGTCAGGCGCGCCGGGAAGTAGCCGAGTTCGCGCCACAGCAGCGCGAGCACCTCGCCGCCGCCGTCGACGGCAATCGGCGCACGGTCGGTGTCCATGATGTCCGCGTGTGGGTCCAGCAGGAAGATATCCACCTCCCCAAAGCTCGCGTCCGGCTCGCCCAGGTTCGGCGTGACGGGCTGGCGTTCCAGGTCGCGGCGCACCACCACCGCGCCCACGCCGATGGAGCGAAGCGCCTGCTGATCTGCGACCGCCACCTGCCCGTCCAGCCCACGAATCGCCTCCGGGTTCACCAGTGGCACCGCATCCCTAAACGCAAAGCGCGTGCTGGTCAGGGCCTGGATCGGTTCGTCGCGTGTCCACCCCCAATGCTGGCGCGCAAAGGACGATGCCGGCACCACCAACGTGCGCGTGCCCGCGGCGTGCTCCTCCAACCACTCGCCTGCCGCCACCCAGTCCTCGGAGACCTCCGACCAGGTGCCCTCCGGCAGCAGGCGCAACGACCACGCGGGCGCGAGCGCCACCGCAGCCGCCAACGCCACCCCAACCACCTGCGGGCGACGCACCTGCGAGGCCACGAATCCCACCCCGAGTACCAACGGCAGCCGGATAAGCGGGTCGAACTTGTGGAGGTTGCGCAAGGGGGCGAGGGTGTCGTCGTAAAGCGGTGCAAGCATTGGCGAGGACCCCAGCACCACAAACCCCACCACAAACACCGCAACGAGCGGCCCGCGCCACGGCATGTCGCGGCGGGCCAGGCCGGCCAGGCCGAACGCGGCGATCAGGCAGGTGGCGATGATGAACACCGGCTCCGCAACCAACAGGTGGCCGGAGGCGCGCTCCGTGTCCACGAACGGGGTCCAGCTGGTGGTGCCGCGCAGAATCTCCACCGGGTTGAGCCACGCGGTGGTCACATGCGCGGACTCGATGAAGTCTGTAAACGGCGGCGAATACATGCCCAGCACCAGAAGCGGGCCGATCCACCACGCCGACACCAACACCGCACCCAGCGTGAAGCGTGCGGCCTCGCGGAAGCGGCGCAGCGCCACCAGCAGCACAAACGCCGGCAGGCACGCCGCAATGGTCGCCGTCGCGTTGACCGCACCCATGCACGCCACCGCCACCACCGCCGGCGCCACCTGCGGGCGACGCTGCACCAGCGGCACCAACGTCCACGGCACAAGCGCCACCGGCCAGGCCTCCGAAGAAATCGCCGTCAGCGTGGTCAAAATCCTTGGGCTCAACGCGTACAGCAACGCCGCGAGCACCGGCGGCCACGTGCCCCTGATCCCGATGCGCCGCGCCAGCACTAACGTGCCCGAATACGCCACACCCAGCAACAACGCCCACCACGCGCGCTGCGTCAACCAGTCCGGCAACCACCCAAACAGCCAGAAAAACGCACCCTGCGGAAACAGGTACCCGTACGCCTGGTTCTGTACCTGCCCCAGCGGAAACTCATCCGTATACGCGTGCGTCGCCCGTGCCAAAAACCGCGCCGGGTTGGCAACGAGATCAAACTTGGTGTCGGCCGCAACCTGCCCCGGCGGCTGTGCCAGCGCAAGCAGGGTCAGAACTAGCCACCCAAGAGCATGGGCGCTTCTCGACGACCCCACCCAGCCCTACTTCCGCGAGCCGTACTCCGGCCCGCCAAGCACCGCATCATCAGCGGAAACGGCCGTATTATCCGGCACCGTCGACTGGCCCGACGCCGCCGCGATACCCAGCACACCAACCACACCGAGCACAATGCCAACGACAGCGCTCGCCACAACAGGGGACGCGGCGTGGCGCTTCAGCGGCTCGGGGAGGTCAACGGTATGGGACATGTCGGAAAAGGCTACCAGCAGCGAGTAGAGTAAGGGCGTTTTCACACGCCACAAAGGGGCCACAAAGGGGTCAATCACATGCGGAATCGAGCCTTCGGCGCACGCGCAGCGCACGCCACGCGTGCCGTTGCGCTCGCGGCGTGCGTTGCGCTTGCCGCGTGTAGCGCCCCCGAGCCCGCGGAGGAAGCCACCCCGACCCCAGAAGCGGTGACGGAGCCGTCGACGGTGCGGGAGGGTGGGGTCGTCGATAAGCAAGAAGCTCCTGCGCTGTTAAGCCCCGCGCAACAACGCGTGCCCGAGGACCTGCGGGCGCGAGTGGCGTCGCTGATGGTGGTTGGCGTGGCGAACTACGAGCAGGCGCGGGTGGCGCTCGACCAGGGTGTCGGCGGGCTGATCATTCCGAGTTGGGCGGATCCGCGGCTGCTCACCGAGTCGGGCCGCAACATCAATGCGCTGCGGGAACAGTACGACAGGCCGTTTGTCGTCGCCATCGATTTTGAGGGCGGCCGGGTGCAGCGCCACACCAACGTGCTCGGCGAGTTCATGCCGCCGCGCGCGCTGGCCGGCACCCCGCCGGAAGTCATCCGCGGCACCGGGTGGGACATCGGCCGGTCTCTGCGCGCGCACGGCATCAACGTGGACTACGCGCCGCTGCTGGACCTCGACGTGACCGACCTGGACATCGTCGGCGACCGCGCCTTCCACGGCGACCCGGCCGAAGTCGTGCGGGTGGCCACACTGTTCTCCCAGGGGCTCACCGACGCCCAGGTCACGCCCACGTTCAAACACTTCCCCGGCCACGGGCGCGCCTCCGGCGACACGCACCACCAACTCGCCGTCACCCCGCCGCTGAACCAGGTCCGCGACCTAGACATGCGCCCCTACGGCCCGCTGCTGACGCAGTTCCCGCGCTCTAGCGTCATGATGGGCCACATGATCGTGCCGGGCCTTGGCCCCGACGGCGTGCCCAGCTCCATGAACCCCGAGGCCTACCGCGTGCTGCGCGAGGGCGACTACCCCGGCGGAGTGCCCTTCAACGGGGTCGTGGTCACCGATGACCTGTCCGGCATGCGCGGCATCCTCGATTACGCGCCCACCCGCGACGCCGTCGCCCGCGCCATCGCCTCCGGCGCCGACCAGGCGCTGTGGTCCACGGGTAAGGATCTGCCCGCCATCATCGACCACGTCGTGTGGTGCGTGAACAACGGCTACATCGCCGAAGACCGCATCGATGAGGCAGCCACCCGCGTGCAGCAATTGCTTATCGACGACAACCTCTAACCCGCTTTTTCAAACATCTGCATTACCCTTGTTTGGGTGACTACGGTGAAGGCAACCTCGCACAAGGCGAGCAGCAAGGGACGCGGCGGCAAGATCGCGCTCGGTGTGCTGCTCGGCATCCTCGCCATCGCGCTTGCTGTGTACCTGGCGGATCTGGCGATGCACCGCGGCAACGTCCCGCGCGGCACCACCGTCGGCGGCGTGAACATCGGTGCGATGAAGCCGGACGAGGCTCGCGCGAAGCTCGAGGGTGAACTCGGCAGCGCTGCTGACACAACCGTCGAGGTCCGCGCCGGCGACAAGACGTCCACGTTCGTGCCCGCGAAGTCCGGCCTGGACATCGACTACCAGGCCACCGTGGACGCCGCCGGCATCGAAACCGCCAACCCGATTTCGCGCCTGCGCGGCCTGTTCACCACCCACGAGGTCGACGCGGTTCCGCTTATCGACGACACCGCCCTGAACCGCACCCTCGACCGCATCAGCGACGAACTGCACTTCGACCCCACCGACGGCACCATCCGCGTCGAAGCCGGCAAGGCCGAGACCACCAAGCCGATCAACGGCCAGAAGGTGGAGCGCGACCTGCTGCGCGAGGAGACCACCACCGGCTGGCTCAACCCGGACGGCATCGATGTGGATCCGACCTCCGTGCCGCCCGCCATCGACGACGCTGTGATGAGCGCCGCCATGGACGGCCCCGTGCGCGCCGCCTTGGACGGCCCGCTGACCGTGACCGGTCGCGATGATCACAAGGCCGCTATCCCGCAGGAGCGGCTTGGCGAGGTGGTCAGCTTCCCCAACGTCGACGGCAAGATCGCCCCGAATGTGAACGCCGAGGCAGCGCAGGCCATCCTGGCCGAGCAGCTCGCCGAGACCGAAGTGGAGATGCAAAACGCCCGCGTGCTCACCGGCGGCGGCGTCGAACCCTCCGTCGACGGCACCGCTGTGGACTGGGAGAAAACCCTCGCCGGCTTCAACGACCGCGTCCTCGGTTCCAAGGGGCGTTCCTGGGACGCCGACTACAAGCCGGTGCCCGCAGACTTCACCACCGAAGAAGCGAACAACGCCACCTTCAACGAAGTGGTTGGCTCGTTTACCACCGGCGGCTACTCGGGTGCTTCGGGCACCAACATCGCCCTGGTGGCCAACACGGTCAACGGCGCGATTGTGAACCCGGGGGAGACGTTCTCCCTCAACGGCTACACCGGCCCCCGCGGCACCGCCCAGGGCTACGTCGAATCCGGCATCATCCTCAACGGGCGTGCCGACACCGCCGTCGGCGGCGGCATCTCCCAGTTCGCCACCACCCTGTACAACGCGGCCTACTTCGCCGGCATGACCGACGTCGCCCACACCCCGCACTCCTACTACATCTCCCGCTATCCGGCCGGCCGCGAAGCCACCGTGTACGAAGGCGCCATCGACCTGCAGTTCCGCAACGACAGCCCCTACCCGGTGCGCATCGCCACCAACGTCGGCGGCGGCCAACTCACCGTCAGCCTCATGGGAGTGAATACGGTCAACGTGCAGTCCATCAACGGCGGCCGCTGGGCCCAGACCAGCCCGCAGCCGGTCAACGTGTCCGGCCCGAACTGCTCGCCGTCCGGCGGCGCACCCGGGTTCACCACCTCGGATACCCGCATTATCTACGACCTCGCCGGCAACGAACTCTCCCGTGAAACCCAGACCACCGTCTACGACCCGCAGCCCATCGTCCGCTGCGGGTAGGGGAGCGGGTGCCGCACCACTTGACACTAGACTGCTTGGTCTATATTGTGTCGTTTTGGATCAAGAAATCTGACGGATAAGGCCCCTCGGCTCGTCGATTAGCAACCGCGCTCATCGCGCACGGTGCTCCCGAGGGAAGATCCGCCGGCACGCGCAACCGCCGCGCCGGAAGAGCGATATTTCAAGGAGCACCATGTCTTTTGGCATGCCCACCGACTGGACCCCAGCCACCCTCAGCAGCATGGACGGGCTGACCTTTGCGTTTACGCTTGATGAGACGGGTGAGGTGGTCGTCGCAACGTTTGATAGCGCTGTAGAAGGCCACGAATTCGTCGCCAACACCGGCGCGACATTCGAATACTCGCCAAGCGCCGCCGCCGTACGCGTTGGCGATGACGCCGTCCCCTTCCCCAAACGCCCCGCCACCCGCCGCACCTGCACCTACCGCGAATGCGACCAACGCACCCGCGGCCACAACCAGCACTACATCCCAGTGCTGCGCGCCATGAACCAAAAATTCTGCTGGTTCCCCATCGACATCCTCGCCCACGACGGCACCACGCTCACATTCCGCGTGAGCACACCACTTGGCGACGACACCATCACCGCCCACAACCACAACCCCGAAGACCTCGCACTCGCGCAGGAATACAACCCAGACTGGAAGATCCTGCGCTACACGGTTGATGGTGGCGGCTACCGCGCCATCCTGCTGTCGGATAAGCCCGTCACGGCGTGCACGACGGAAGCGTGAGGGGTTTAAGACTCCTCGTCCGGGATGTCTGTTACGCGGGGTGTTAAACGGGCTCGGTCTGCAAGAATCCGGCGGTCAATCTGCTTCATGGTCTCGACCAGTTTTGCGTCAGCTTCGGCTAGATTGTCGGATTCCCGACCAGCATTAAATAGCTCGTAGCGTTCTTTGGCTAGTCTGTTGGCCTCTTCGCGCGAGATTCTTCCGCGATCCTTCAACGGCTCGAAGCCATTGAATTCAATAAACGAATCGGTCTTCTCCAACCAATCCTTCATGTAGATAGGGCTTCTCATACGAGTCTGGAGGTCTGCATATTCCAAATACTGGGAAACTAGCAGGTTGAGTGTGGTGAGCTCGGAATTTGTTAGATAGTTTTTTGCGGTGGTTACATCACCTTTCCGTACCACTTTCCCCTTGAAAGTGGATAACCCCAGGTTGTCGGCTCCGGGGTCGCAACGTGTCGCAATGATTTCTGAAGCAGTTTGACCGGTAACTGCGTAATGGAGTTTGTCCTGAATCCAGCTGAAAATCCCGCGTGTTTTGGGGCTATCTTTGTTGTAGTCCGTAGCAAGCGCGACAATGTCTCGTAGTCTGAGGTAGAGGCGAGCTTCGGAGGATCGAATATCCCGGATTCGCGCGAGTAGCTCGTCGAAATAATCGGTTCCGCGGGGGTCTTTGAGCTTTTCGTCGTTGAGGACGAAACCTTTTCTCAAATACTCCTGGAGTATTTCACTGGCCCAGCGTCGGAACTGATTTCCTCTTGGTCCTTTAACTCGGTAGCCGACAGCAACAATCGCATCAAGATTGTAATGTTTGAGTGTTCGCGAAACATCGCGATCTCCTTCAGATCGAACTATTTGAATTTCTTTAATAGTTCGATCCCTGCTCAGCTCGTTTTCGGCGTAGATATTCTTGAGGTGAATGCTCACGCTTGCCGGAGATATATCAAAGAGATCTGCGACTTCACTTTGAGTCATCCATACTGATTTGTCGACAACTCGCAGATGGACTTCCGTTAATCCGTCCTCGGTCTGGTAGATGACAAACTCGCCGTGATCCGTCGAGTCTAATTTGACCGTCCGCTGATCCATTTCGCCCCCAAAAATAACCAGTGCCTTGGAGCCGGCGACGGGAATCGAACCCGCACTCTCAGCTTGGGAAGCTGATGTTCTACCACTAAACTACGCCGGCAGCTTTTACGACTTTAGCACTGCAGGAACCGGCTCCAAAAACCGGGCAAGGGGTGGGGAAGTACACTCTGTGTCGTGCTGCTTTCAGATCACGACATTCGCGAATCCATTGACTCCGGCCACCTCGGCATCGACCCCTTCGATCCGTCGATGGTCCAACCGAGTTCGGTTGACGTGCGCCTGGATAAGTTCTTCCGAGTCTTTAATAACTCGAAGTACACGCACATTGATCCGAAGCAGGAGATGCCGGACCTGACAACGCTCGTCGAGGTTTCCGACGACGACGCCTTCGTCCTTCACCCCGGCGAGTTCGTCCTCGCCTCCACGCTGGAATGCTTCACGCTGCCCGCGGACCTGGCCGGTCGCCTCGAGGGCAAGTCCTCGCTGGGCCGCCTGGGTCTGCTGACCCACTCCACCGCGGGCTTCATCGACCCGGGCTTCTCCGGACACATCACGCTGGAACTGTCTAACGTGGCCAACCTGCCGATCACGCTGTGGCCTGGCATGAAGGTCGGCCAGCTCGCGCTGTTCAAGATGACCTCCCCGGCTGACACTCCGTACGGCTCGGGTGCGCTCGGCTCGAAGTACCAGGGCCAGCGCGGCCCGACACCGTCGAAGGCGTACCTGAACTTTCAGTAGGGCTGGTGGTGCATCGTCTAGCTAGACGGTCCGAACTGCTAGACGATCCGCCCGCCTTGTCTGCGTTTCCCCAGGTCATGTTGAAGATGGTTTGCAATACGGTGCGAATCGTCTAGCAGCCTGCCGAGGGAACTAGACGATCAACCCCGCCACCGCGTCACCCTGCAGCCTCCGCACCGCCACGGCATAATGGCCACCATGCGACTGACTGTGATCGGCACCGGTTATCTTGGCGCGACGCATGCGGCGTGCATGGCGGAGTTGGGCCACGAGGTACTCGGCGTCGACGTGGACGAGCACAAGATTGAGGCGCTGAAGAACTCCACGGTGCCGTTCTACGAGCCGGGCCTTCCCGAAGTGCTGGAGCGCAACATCGACGCAGGTCGCCTCAGCTTTACGACGAATTACGACGAGGCCGCCAACTTCGCCAACGTGCACTTCATCGGGGTGGGCACGCCGCAGCAGCGCGGGTCGTATGCGGCGGATACGCGCTTTGTCGAGGCGGTTATCGACGACCTCGTGCCCAAACTGCACGGCCACCACGTCATCCTGGGCAAGTCCACGGTCCCGGTCTGCACGGCCGCCGCGCTGCAGGAACGCGCCGACGATCTGACTCGTCGCGCCGGCCGAGGCGCGACCGTGGAGATCGCCTGGAACCCGGAGTTCCTGCGCGAGGGATACGCCGTCAAGGACACGATCGAGCCGGACCGGATCGTATTAGGACACCGCAGCGAGAACTCCCACGCGGAGGAAATCGCCCGCGAGGTGTACGCGACGCCGCTGGCCAACAACACCCCGTTTATCGTCACTGACCTGCAGACGGCGGAGTTGGTGAAGGTGTCGGCGAACGCGTTTTTGGCCACGAAGATCTCGTTTATCAACGCGGTGAGCGAGGTCTGCGAGATCGTCGGCGCGGACGTGACCCAACTCGCAGACGCGATTGGTTACGACGACCGCATCGGCCGCAAATTCCTCGGCGCCGGCCTCGGCTTCGGCGGGGGCTGCCTGCCGAAGGACATCCGTGCGTTCATGGCGCGCGCCGGCGAGGTCGGCGCGGACCAGGCGCTGACCTTCCTGCGCGAGGTGGATGCGATCAACATGCGACGCCGCCAGCGCGTGGTCGACATGGCACGCGAGGAACTCGGCAGCCTGATCGGGCGCAACATCACGGTGCTGGGTGCAGCGTTTAAGCCGAACTCGGACGACGTGCGCGACTCGCCAGCCCTCGCCGTGGCGGGCCAACTCTCCCTGGCCGGCGCGAACGTCACCGTCTTCGACCCGCAGGCGATGGACAACGCCCGCAAGGTCTTCCCAACCCTGGACTACGCCGACACGCTCGAAGAGGCGCTGCGCGGCGCGGAGCTGACCATCCTCGCTACCGAATGGGGGCAGTTTAGGGAGATGGATCCGGAGTGGGTTGCTGGGGTCGTCGAAAAGCAATTGCTTATCGACGCCCGAAACGTCCTGGACGTGCAACAATGGCGCAATGCCGGATGGGAAATGCGGGCGCTCGGACGCACCCTCTAGTCGACGAAACCGCGTGCCTGTCAACAACTACAGATTATTAAGGCATGATGGGGCGCATGCCTAAGGACAAGTCAGGAAACTTTGCCAAGGTCGCCCTCGGCAGCGTCGCAGCGGCGTTGGGCGGCGTGGCCATCCACGACCTCACTCAGACCAAAAACCCGGTCCTGCGCAACTACCCCGTACTCGGGCACATGCGCACCCTGCTCACCGACATCGGCCCCGAACTGCGCCAATACTTCATCGAACGCGACTGGGACGGCCGCCCCTTCAACCGCGATCAGCGCAACGCAATTTACGAACGCGCAAAGGGCATGCAAAGCGAAACGTCCTTCGGCACCGTCCAGGACGTCTACGCCACCAACCACGAACACCTCGTACATACGCTCGCGCCTGTCGACGAACCCTCCGAACCGCCCCGCACCCTCATCGGCGGCAAGGACTGCACCCAGCCGTACTCCATCTCCATGCTGAACGTGTCCTCCATGAGCTTCGGCTCCCTGTCCAAAAACGCCGTGCGCGCACTGAACAAGGGTGCGGCCATGGGCGGCTTCGCCCACAACACCGGCGAAGGCGGCGTCTCCCCTTACCACAAGGAATTCGGCGGCGACCTCGTCTGGCAGATGGGCACCGGCTACTTCGGCGCCCGCACCCACGACGGCGATTTCGACCCCGCTAAGTTCCGCGACCGCGCCGCCGACGACCAGGTCAAGATGGTCGAACTGAAAGTCAGCCAGGGCGCCAAGCCGGGCATCGGTGGCGTGCTGCCAGCCGACAAGATCACCAAGGAAGTCTCCGAAATCCGCGACGTGCCCATGGGCAAGGACTGCATCAGCCCCGCAGCCCACCGCGTGTTCAGCACCCCTGTCGAGTTGATCGAGTTCATCGCGAAGATGCGCGAACTGTCCGGCGGTAAACCGGCGGGGTTCAAGTTGTGTGTGTCGAGTCGTCGAGAAGTGCTTGCCATTTGCAAGGCCATCCGCGAGGTCGGCACCGCCCCCGACTTCATCGTCGTCGACGGATCCGAAGGCGGCACCGGTGCCGCCCCCATCGACTTCGAAGACCACATGGGCATGCCACTGACCCACGGCCTGATGACCGTGCACAACGCACTCGTCGGCACCGGCCTGCGCGACCAAATCAAACTCGGTGCGTCCGGCAAAGTCGCCGGCGGCTCCGACATCGTCATGCGCATGATCCAAGGCGCCGACTACACCAACTCCGCCCGCGCCATGATGATGGCCGTCGGCTGCATCCAGGCACAACGCTGCCACACCGGCGAATGCCCCACTGGCGTCGCCACCCAAGACCCGCGCCGCAACCGCGCCGTTGTGGTCAAGGACAAGTCCCAGGCGGTGTACAACTACCACAAGACCACCGTCAACACCGCCGTGCGCCTCATGGCCTCCATGGGAGTCACCGACCCGGCGGATCTCACCCCCGAGATGCTGCGCCGCAACATCTCCCCGACCGAGTCCCGCTCCTACGCCTCCATCTACGAATGGCTGCGGCCGGGCCAGCTGCTCGAAGACCCGCCGTCATCCTGGACCGCCGACTGGAAGGCCGCCTCGCCGGATACCTTCCGCCCGGTGTAGTTGGGTTGCTGTCTGCCGTTAACAACCCCTCGCGGCTGACAAAGTACGGCGGAATGTGTCAGTGACCAGCATCATGCCTGGTCAGAAATCGACCCTGACAGATTTTGTGGAATCTGTCAGGGACGGGGCCTCAACGCCCGTAGCAGGCGGGCGTGCAAAATAGTTCCCGGGTTCAGTGCGAAACCGGGAACTTTCTTACCCCGCCGGGATGCCGACCTGGGGAAACACCGCCGCGGTGGGGTGCAAACGCCCAAAAAGTTCCCCGGCCGGGAACTATTTTGCGGGGGCTGCAGGGGGCATCAGGTCAGATCATCGATGGAAACTTCCCTGTCAAGGTTCATACGCTCACAGAAGTCTTCGTCGTGGCTGACGAGAAGAACCGCACCTGCATAACTCTCAAGAGCGGAGACAAGCCAGTTCACGGTTGAGATATCGATGTTGTTGGTGGGCTCGTCGAGAAGCAATAGCTGCGGAGCAGGCGACGAAAGAAGAACGCGGGCAAACTCAACGCGGAAACGCTCACCACCCGAAAGCGTTCCAATAGGCGCGTGCACAGTCTCATTCTGAAACAACAGTTGCGCGAGTTGGTCCCGAATATACTGCGGGTCAGCAGACGCGTTGGCCTCCGAGACCAATTCCAAAACTGACCGGTTGGGGTCAAGAACAATGCGTTGCCGGAGGTACCCCACATTCCTAATCACATACCCCGCGCTACCGTCTGCAACAGAGTTGAGCAGGGTCGTCTTTCCGCTGCCGTTCGGCCCAGTGATCCGGACACGCTCGGGGCCCACAACAGTGAGCCCTGGGATTTCCATAACACGGGTTCCGTTCGGAAGCGCCGTACCGGGAAGCTCAATGAACACATGTTGATCGTCGCGAACCTTGTCTTGTGCGTGACGATACGCAGCGAGAGACGACTCCACAGACTCGGCATGAGCCGCACCACGCCGAGCAGCAGTCTTCTCCGACCGATCCTTGTCCAGCCCCATCGCCATGCCAGGTTTGCGTTTGTTAGCCGCGAACTTCTTTCCGCGACGAGCGTCCCGAGCAATGCGAGTTTGCATCGCCTCACGCTCCCGAACCTGCCTACTGTGAACCGCCTTCTTGTCCCGCACCTCCCGCATCGCTGCGTCCTGTTCGCTGGCCAGAGTTTCGCGGTAGGCGGAGTAGTTGCCGGGGAAAAGACGTAGCTTCCCGTCGTGAAGTTCTGCAATTTCGTCCACGGAATCCAACAAGTCGCGATCGTGGCTCACCACAATTGCAGGAACAGTGGATTTGGAAAGAGAATGGATCAGCTGGGCTTTTGCTTCCGAATCGAGGTTGTTTGTTGGCTCGTCCATCACGATGAAATCGGGGTTGTCTGCCATGAGCGCAGCTAGTGCAACACGAACAGCCTCTCCACCGGACATGGTAGACAGCGGCCTGTCCAAGTTGAGCTCGAGTCCATGAGCTGACAACACAGCCTGAGTCTCTTCAGCAGCATCCCACCGGTCACCAATGAGCTCGAACAATTCGGGATTGAACTGGCCACCTTCGACGGCGTTGATTGCCTCGATGATTTCGGTAACCCCAAAGACGTCCGAAACCGTAGTGTCCGGTTGCAGTCCAAGATCCTGAGGTAGGTAAGCGACTTTCGACGGGCGTTCGACCGAACCCGTGCTCGGCTGTAGCTCGCCGAGAATGACCCTGATCAGAGTCGTTTTTCCGGAACCGTTATCGCCGATTAAGCCGGTCAGGTGACTTGAAAATATGGCATTCAAGTCCGAGAAGCAGGAGGTTCCGTTAGGCCACTCGAGGGAGACGTTATTTAGGGAAATAGGCATGCTCATTCAACTTTCTGTTTCGTGTTAGGCGGAAACACGGAACATGAGCACGGCCTACTCCTTCCTTCGGGGACAATTCCTCGTCGATACTATGGCAGCGTCCGTTTGGGGTCAAGGGGTTTGTGCTGCTGTAAGTCGGGGTAGGTGTCGGCCACTCACAACCCCTCGCGGCTGACAGATTGCGGCGGAATCTGTCAGCGACCGGCATCGCGCCTGGTCAGAAATTGGCCCTGACAGATTTTGTGGAATGTGTCAGGGAGGAGGCCTTAACACCCGTAGCAGGCGGGCGTGCAAAATAGTTCCCGGCCTCAGCGCGAAACCGGGAACTATTTTGTCTCAACGGCGTGCCGACCTGGGGGAATGCCGGCGAGAAAGGGTCGAAGCCCCCAAATAGTTCCCCGGCCGGGAACTATTTTCGGAAAGCGGCGCCCAACCGCCAACCGCCAACAACCCCTAGTGCTGGTGGTAGTCCACCAGGAAGTTGCCCAGTCGCTCGATGGCGTTTTCCAACTGTGACGCCCACGGCAGGGTGACCACGCGGAAGTGGTCGGGGGTGGGGTAGTTGAAGCCGGTGCCTTGGACCATGAGGATCTTCTCGGATTTGAGGAGGTCGAGCATGAAGCGTTCGTCGTCGTGGATGTTGTACATTTCGGCGTCGATTTTGGGGAAGCAGTACAACGCACCCTTGGGTTCGACGACGGAAACGCCGGGGATTTCGCGCAGTTTGCGGACGGCGATGTCGCGCTGTTTGCGTAGGCGGCCGCCGGCGCCGGTGAGTTCGTAGATGGACTGGCGGCCTCCCAACGCGACCTGGATGGCGTGTTGGCCGGGCACGTTGGCGCACAGGCGGGTACCCGACAACAGATCAAGCCCTTCGATGAATCCCTTGGCGCGGCGGCGCGGGCCGGTTACGACCATCCATCCGGCGCGGTACCCGCAGACACGGTACGCCTTGGACAGGCCGTTGAAGGTGATGCAGAGGAGGTCGGGGGCGACTTCGGCCATGGAGATGTGCTTGGCGTCGTCGTAAAGTACGCGGTCGTAGATTTCGTCGGCAAGGACCATGAGCTCGTGCTCGCGGGCGATGTCGGCGATGCCTTCTAGGATCTCGCGGGAGTAGACGGCGCCGGTGGGGTTGTTGGGGTTGATGACCACGATCGCCTTGGTGCGGTCGGTGACCTTCTCCCGAATGTCTTCCAGGGATGGGTTCCAGTTGTCCTCTTCGTCGCAACGGTAGTGGACGACGTTGCCGCCGGCGAGCGTGGAGGCGGCGGTCCACAGCGGGTAGTCGGGGGCGGGGATGAGGATTTCGTCGCCGTCGTTGAGCAGGGCTTGGGTGACCATGCTGATCAGTTCGGACACGCCGTTGCCGAGGTAGACGTCGTCGATGTCGAAGTGCGGGAAGTCTTCGATCATTTCGTAGCGGGTGACCACTGCGCGGCGGGCGGAGGTGATGCCTTTGGAGGTGGTGTAGCCCTGGGAGGTGGGCAGGTTGGCGATCATGTCGCGCATGATCACGTCGGGCGCTTCGAAACCGAACACGGCGGGGTTGCCGGTGTTGAGTTTCAAAATGGTGTGCCCGTCACGTTCCATCTGCTCGGCGGTGGCGGTGACGGGGCCGCGGATGTCGTAGAAGACGTTCTTGAGTTTTTCCGCCTGGTCGAAGTGGCGGTGCGGTTTCAGTGGCTCGCTCATGGGTTACCACTGTAGGCCGGGTCTACTTCCGGCGGAAGCGATTGACGGTGTCTTGCGCGATGTTGAGCGCGTCGTTGGTCATTTGGTTGATTTGGTCTTTGCGTTGTGCGCGCATGAGGGCCTGCTGGTGGACCTGGGCGGCTTCGATTTCGAGTTGTCGGCGTTTGATTTCTTGGCGGCGCTGTTGTTCGAGTTGGCGCAGGCTGGGGGTGTACCAGGAGTCGGGCCCAACCTTCATTACGTAGAGCAGGATGAACAGGGTGGGGATGATCAGTAGCGACAGGCCGGACAGCGCAGTTGATCCCGCGGCTCCGAAGATGCTCACCAGGCCGATGGTGCCGATGGTGCCCAGCCAAAATACGCCGGCGCGAGTCCTGCGTCCGGAGCGTCGTGCTTGCATGATTTCGGCTTGGCTGTACAGGATCGCATCGTCGGGCATTTGCTTATCGACGACCCCACCGCCCCGGCCCGTCGGCAAATCCCCCAAAATCGGCTGCAGGTCCTGCTGCGTTTGGGCCTCGGCGACGGCTTGGCACCGGTTGTCAAACTCGGCCATGTCCAACCGGCCTTCGCCGAGTGCACGGCCGAGGATGTCCATGGCGTCCATGCGTTCTTGGTCGCCGATGCGGAAGTTGCCGTAGGGGGTGCTCATGGACGTGATGTTAGTTCAATGCGTGCCACTGTTCGTCGATACCTGTGGTGCCGTCGGCGAAGCGCTGCTTTGTGGCGTCGTAGACCTCCTCGGGCAGTTGGTAGAAGTACACGCGCGGCATGACGGCTTCGGCGTTGTCGAGGTAGGTGGTGACAAACTCGCCGACGTTGTCCTTCTTCGCCGATTCCGCGTTGACGTAGATGAACAGCGGGCGCGACAGGGGGTAGTTGCCGCTCTTGGCTTCGTCGGCGGTGGGGGCGATGCCGTCGACGAGTACGTTGTCGATCTTGTTGCGCACCGTGCCCTCGGTGGCTAGGTAGTTGCCGATGCCCATGAAGCTCAGGCCGTTGACGTCTTCGGAGACCCACGTGGACAGTTCTTGGATGTCGTCGCTGGATTGGTAGTCGTCGCGGATGGTGTCGTTGCCAAGCACCATGTCCTCGAACACGCCGAGGGTGCCGGAGCCGGTGGGGCGCCCGTAGAGGTTGATTTTCTCGTTCGGCCAAGATGGGTCGATGTCGGACCAGGTGGTGACGGTGGATTCCTTCGACCAAATGTCGTGGAGTTGCTCGACGGTCAGGTCGGTGGCCCAGTCGTTGTCGGCGTGTTTAACGATGGTGATGGCGTCCAGACCTATCGGCAACTCGAAGAAGTCCACGCCGGCCTCGGCGCATTGTGCCTGGTAGTCGATGGAGGATTCGCTGCCGGGAATGGCGACGGAGGCGTCGTTGATGTCGGCGTCACCGGCGCAGAACTTGTCAAAGCCGTCGGTCGAACCGACCGCCTCAAGCTCGGCGTCGAAGTTGTAGCGGTTGAGCATGTAGCGGGTGATGGGCTCGACTGTCGACGACCCCGTGATGGTGAACGCCTCGCCGGCACCGGAACCGGAGCCAGTGCCAGAGCCGGAACCGGCGCAAGCGCCCAGCGTCAGCGCCGCCGCGGCCGCGAGTGCGGCGGTGAGGGTTTTACGCATCGTTGTGACCCTTTCGCATTTCGACGCGGAACTCGCGAAGCAGTTTGAACAGGCTCGACCAGGACCCTTGCGCGTTGGCCCAGTATTCGGGGAAGTTCTCCAGCTCTTCTTCCTGCTCTGGGGTGACGTTCGGGTTGACCTTCTTGTAGCGCGCGTGGTGGTCGGTGTCGGCGTCGGTGTCGTCGCTAAGCAGTGCTTGGTTGGTGGCGTGGCGGGCGGCGAGTTCGTCGCGAAGTTCTGCGGCGGTTTCCTCGAGCTCGTTGAGCAGTGCCACAAGTGCGTTGTCGGGGGCTTCGTTCTGGATGAGTTCCTGCGCCATGGGCGACAGGTCTGGCGTCTGGTTCGCGTCGGTCATGGTGCTGCTCCTTAGGTGAGCGCGTTGGAGATGAAAACGGCGAGGATTGGGATGGCGAAGAACACTCCGCCGATCCAGAGGAAGACGTAGAGCTTGTTCTTTACGGCGAGGCCGGCGAGCCAGTCAGAACCGGCCGGCGGCAGTTTGCTCATGAACGGGATGCCAAGGATGACGGCTGCGGCGCACACGTTGAATAGGGTGTGCACCAGCGCGCCGGCCATGGCGGCTTCGGCGTCCGCGCCGGAGGCGGCGAACGCGGCGATCAGGCCGGTGACGGTGGTGCCGATGTTCGCGCCGACCACGAACGGGAACAGCGTGCGTACCTCGAACTTTCCGGAGGCCGCCAGCGGCACCGTCAGTGCGGTGGTGGTGGAGGAGGACTGCACCAGGGTGGTGATTACCGCGCCGGAGAGCAGACCAACAAACGAGTTCTTACCCAGCGCGGCGTAGAGGATCTCTTGGGCCTTGCCCACCAGCAGGGCGTTGAGCAGGTTGCCGATGAACTGGATGGACCACAGAATCAGTGCGATGCCGACGATGGACAGGACGATGCCGCCCCACATATCCCCAAGCGGGGAAACAAGACTGCCAGCCAGGGCAACGAGCGGTTCGGTGATGGTATCCAGCCCGTCGCCGATGGCCTCGAAGGCACCGGCGACAACACCTTCGCCCTGGCCGCTCAGCGACGGCGCGATCGCCGACGCGGTGCGCGACAAGAAGCCGGTGAAGATCTCCAGCGGGAAGAAGATCAAGATGGCGATGAGGTTGAAGAAGTCGTGCACGGTCGCCATGGAGAAACCGTTTTTGAACTGGGTCTTGTTACCCGCCAGGCCGAGCGCGACCAGGGTGGAGGTCACCGAGGTGCCCATGTTGGCGCCGAACAGCATCGGCACCGCAATGCTCAGCGGTAGGCCACCGGCGATCATGCCGACCACAATCGAGGTGGTTGTCGACGACGACTGAATAATCGCCGTGGCCACCACACCAATCGCAAGGCCAACGAACGGGTTCTCGGCGAATGAGAACAGTTCTTCGGCCTGGTCGCCGGCGACCATTTTGAAGCCGTCGCCGATCATGCCCACGCCGTTGAGCAGCAGCCACACGCCGAGCGCTACGGCAATCCAGTTCGCGGCTTGCTTGGCGGCGCCGTCGAAAGGCAAAAAGCCCAGTGGATCCTTGGGAGCGTCATCCTCCCGGGTGGCGGTGTTCTCCGGGTTTTCCGGTGCTGCTTCCTTAAGCGCGGTGCCCCCGCCCGCTGCGTGTGTGTTCATGCTCGCCCAATCACTCGTGTACGGCAGTCGTTCGCGCTGACCGTACACACGCAGAGTGAAATCTGGGTGAACGCTGGGAGAACTTTCTAGTCTTCTCCGAACTGCGATTGGTGCAGTTTCCAATACGCGCCTTGCTTTGCGACGAGCTCAGCGTGACTGCCCTGCTCCACAATCGTTCCGTGTTCCATGACGAGGATGGTGTCGGCGCCGCGGATCGTCGACAAGCGGTGTGCGATGACGAACGAGGTGCGGTTGGAGCGCAGCGCGTTCATCGCCTGCTGGACCAGCACCTCGGTGCGGGTGTCCACGGAGGAGGTGGCTTCGTCGAGAATCAGCAGCGCAGGCTGGGAGAGGAACGCGCGCGCGATGGTGATCAGCTGGCGCTCACCTGCGGAGATAGACCCGCCGTCTTGGTCGACGATGGTGTCGTAGCCCTCTGGCAGCGCGTGCACGAAACGGTCCACGTAGGTGGCCTTCGCAGCGGCGATGACCTCCTCGTCGGTGGCGTCGAGGCGGCCGTAGCGGATGTTTTCCATGATCGTGCCCTTGAACAGCACGGCGTCTTGCAGCACCATGCCGATCCGGCTGCGCAGCGCGGCGCGTGGCATGTCGCGGATGTCGGTGCCGTCGATGGTGATCGCACCCGCGTCGACGTCGTAGAACCGCATGATCAGGTTCACCAGCGTGGTTTTGCCGGCGCCGGTCGGTCCGACGATCGCGGCGGTCTGGCCCGGTTCGACGCGTAAGTTCAGGTGTTCGATGAGTGGGGGAGCGTCGCTGCGATCCGTCCCGTAACCAAAGGAGACGTCGTCCAACTCCACCAGGCCTTCGACGCGCTTGCCCTTGCGGTCCGGGGCCTGGTCTTCGGGTTCCTCCTCAGCGTCGAGCAGTTCGAAGACGCGCTCAGCGGACGCGACGCCGGATTGCAGCATCTGCATCATGCCGGCGATTTCGCCGAGCGGCTGGTTGAACTGGCGGGAGTACTGGATGAACGCGGTGGCATCCCCAAGCGTGAGCCTGCCGGAGGCGACCTTCACACCACCGAGTACCGCGATGGCCACGTACGACAGGTAGGAGACGAACTGCATGATCGGGTGCATCGAGTTGGCCAGGAACTGCGCCTTCTGGGCAGCGCCGGCGAGTTCCTCGTTGCGTTCGTCGAACTGGGAGCGCAGCTGGTCGGTGCGGCCGAAGATGACCGCCACGTCGTGGCCGGAGAAGGACTCCTCCACATGCCCGTTGACGTCGCCGGTGGCCCTCCACTGGGTGGTGAACTGCTGCTGCGAGCGCGTACCTACAACCGCCATGGCCAGGCCGGTCAGCGGGATTGCCAGCAGGGCGACCAGTGCCAACTGCCACGAGATGGCGAACATCATCACCAGGATGCCCACCACGGTCAGGATCGCGTTGAACAGTGAGGACAACGACTGCTGCAGGGCTTGCTGGACGTTGTCTACGTCGTTGGTGGTGCGCGACATGACGTCGCCACGCTGACGGGTATCAAAGTAGGACAACGGCAGGCGGTTGATCTTCGCTTCAACCCGTTCGCGCAGGCTGAACACCGCTCGGATGGATAGTTTGTTCAGGATCGCGCCCTGCGCCCACATCAACATCGCAGAGGCTAAGTACAGCGCCAGGACCAGCACGATCAGGTCGCGGAGACGGTCAAAGTCGATGCCGCTGCCCGGGGTGAGGTCCATCGCGCCGGCCATGTCCGCGAACCGATCCTGCCCGGCCGCTCGCATCGCTTCGACGGCTTGTTCCTTGGTGGTGCCGGGCGGGAGTTGCTTGGACACCACGCCGGAGAAGATCACGTCCATGGCGCGGCCCATCACGCGAGGTGCAAGCACGCCCAACAGGACAGACAGGGCGTTCATGACAAACACCGCCGTCAGCGCAGCCTTGTAGGGAGCGAGCAGCCCGAGCAGGCGTTTCGCGGACGGCCAGAAGTTCTTCGCCTTGCGCGGCGCCTTGCCGGAGTAGTCGTCGCCGGCCATTTTCGCTTCGTATTCGGCGAGTTGCTCGTCAGACAACTCGGTCATCTGCTCACTCATGCGTCCACCTCCGCCTGGCTGCGCTCGATCTGACGGTAGGTCTCGGACTGCGCCAGCAGTTCTTCATGCGTGCCGCGGGCGACGATGCGCCCGGCCTCCATGACCAGGATCTGATCCGCATTGCGTATCGACGCCACCTTTTGCGCCACCACAATCACCGTCCGGTCCTGTACCGTCTCGCGCATCGCGGCGTTCAGGTTTGCCTCGGTGGTGGCATCCAGTGCGCTAAACGAGTCGTCGAACACATACACCTTCGGATCCGCCACCAGCATCCGCGCAATGCACAGACGCTGGCGCTGACCACCGGAAACGTTCGTGCCTCCCTGGGAGATCGGCATGTCCAGATCCTCCACGAACGACGCCTGCGCGGTCCGCAGCGCCGCCCACAGTTCCGCATCGGTCGCCTCAGGGTTGCCCATGCGCAGGTTCGACGCCACGGTTCCCGAGAACAGCCACGGTTTCTGCGGCACCATCGCCACCGCCCGCACGAGATCGGGGCGGGGGATGGTGGTCACCGGGGTGTCGTCGATAAGCACACGCCCTGACGTGGGCGAATACAGCCGCGGCAGCAGTCCCACCAGCGTGGTTTTGCCACTGCCGGTCGCGCCGATGATCGCCGTGGTCGTGCCCGGACGCGCCTCAAACGAGATCCCCTCCAGCACTGGCTTTTCCGCGCCGGGGTAGGTGTACGACACATCCTCGAAGCGCACGACGCCATTGCTTATCGACGACCCCATCGTCGCCTGCGCCTTCACCTCATGCCGGAGCACCTCTTCGATGCGGGTGGCGCACACGATCGCGCGCGGCAGCATCATGAGCATGAACACACCCATCATCACCGCCATGAGAATCTGCATCAGGTACTGCATAAACGCGGTAAGCGAACCGACTTCGACCAGGCCGTCGTCGACACGATGCCCGCCGAACCACAACACCGCCGCCGTGGCCAGGTTCAGGATCAGCATGATCGCCGGGAACATCGTCACAAACACCCGGCCGATGTTCAGACTCAGCCTGGAGATGTCCTCGTTGGCCTCCGTGAAACGCTGCGCCTCGAACTCCTCGCGGCCGAACGCACGCACCACACGGATGCCGGCGATCTGCTCACGCAACAGACCGTTGATGTTGTCCAGCTTCGACTGCATCTTGCGGAACATCGGCATCAACAACCCCGCAGTGATACCGACAACCACGGTGAGCACCAACACCGCCGTGACCACCAGCCACGACATACCCGCATCCTGGCGCAACGCCATAATGATGCCGCCGATAGCCATGATCGGCGCCGCCACCATAAAGTTCATGAACAGCAGAAACGTCATCTGCACCTGCTGCACGTCGTTCGTCCCGCGCGTGACCAAGGTGGCGGTGCCGAAGTGTGACATGTCCTCGTGGTCAAAGCCCGTCACGCGCTCGTACACCGCCGCGCGGATGTCGCGGCCGGTGTCCATGGCCACCTGGGAGGCGAACCACACCGCCGCGATCGCCGCGGCGACCTGCACCAGCGCCACCACCAGCATCGTGCGGCCAACCCGCCAGATATACGGCACGTCAGCCTGTGCGACACCGTTGTTGATGATGTCCGCGTTCAAATCCGGCAGGTACAGCGTGGCCAGGGTCGTGACCAGCTGCAGCACGATAACCAGCGCAATCGTCGGCGCGTAGCGTTTTCCAAATCGCGTGGTTAAGCGGATGAGATCCACGTGGGTGCCCTTTCTGTAGGTAACCGGGCAAGTGTAGACGTTTCTGGCGTGCTGCTGCCTAAAAGACGATATCGCCTTTTACAGGGTGCGCCGTTGCAAAACCCCAGGTCGCGGTCCGGTGGTTGGTGTAAAAGACGATATCGCCTTTTGGGCTGTGGTTGTAGCAGCGGTCCGCGGGGTGCGTCATGTCGATTTTGCAACAAAAAATCGACACATCGCGCGGACGTGTTTATTCTTTCGACATGACTGGAAACACAGCGGCGTTCGACCCTGCGAAGCCGTACAACGATCTTCCGCCGCTGCCACCACAGCACACGCTTGAGACCGCAAAGGTGCTCAAGGCTGTTATCGACGCTCGCAGCGAACTGGCCGCCCTCAACACCGCATGCCGGTTGATCCCGAACCCGGAGATCATCACCTCCACTATCCCGTTGCGTGAGGCGCAGGCATCGACAGAGATCGAAAACATTGTGACCACGAACGATGAGCTGTTCCGGGCTCAGTGGAGCATCGATCTGGAGCCTACGCCGGCAACCAAGGAAGCGCTGCGCTACCGCGATGCTCTGCGGCGCGGCGTGGACCTGATCGTGGATAGGCCGGTGTCGGAGAAGGTTGCGGTTGAGGTGTGCTCGACCCTGCAGGGTGGGCAGGCCACGCTCCGCTCAACACCGGGTACCTACATCGGCGACCCGGTCACGGGCACGCGCGCGTACACCCCACCCGAAGGCCTCGACGTGCTGCAACGCCACCTTTCGGCGTGGGAACGCTACATCTACTCGGACCACGGGTTGGATCCGCTGGTGTTGATGGCGGTGACGCATTACCAGTTCGAAGCTATCCACCCGTTTTACGACGGCAACGGCCGCATCGGCCGCATCCTCAACATCTTGTTGTTGCTGCAAGAGCAGGTGTTGTCACTGCCGGTGCTGTATCTGTCAGGGACGATCGTCGATAGGAAAGCGGAGTATTACCGGCTGCTGCGCGCGGTCACCGCAGACGGTGGGTGGGAGCAGTGGATCCTGTTCATGGTCAACGCGGTGACTGAGTCGGCCCGGAGCACAAGCTTGCTTATCGACGACCTCTGCACCCTCCAGGACACCACCACCGCCCGTGTCCGCGAAACCGGCATCTCGCCAGCAGCCGAACTGGCGGAGCTGCTGTTCGTTCAGCCGTATGTCCGCATCACGGACGTGATCGATGCGGGACTGGCGAAGCGGCAGACAGCATCGATGTGGCTGTCGCAGCTGGTCGAGGCCGGCATCCTCGAAGAACAGAAGGCGGGGCGGTCGAAGGTGTTTCTGAACACGGCAGCGCTCGAGGTGCTGACCCGACGCTAAACCCCGATATCGTCTTTTACAGGGTGCGCCGTTGTAGAACCCCAGGTCGCGTCTCGCCGGTCGGTGCAAAAGGCGATATCGCTTTTTGGGCTGTGGGGGCCGCTACGGTGCGCGGGTGCATCATGTCGATTTTGCATCAAAAAATCGACACGTCGCGCGGACGTGTCGATTCGGTGTACATCAAGCGGTGCGCGCTGTTGGGTGTGCGCGGGCCGCGCACCACACGGCGTTACTCGCCGGCGCGGGAGTGACCCAGCATGTCTTCCCACTCGACGATCTTCTTGCGCTCACGCGGGAAGGTCGCGTCGGCGGCGCCGAGGGCGCGCTCGGCCTCGTCGAGCTTGTACCAGCCGGCCCAGGTGGCGTAGTCGATGCCGCGCTCGCGAAGCAGGTCGAGGATCTCGTCCTTGCCGGTGTGGGTCGGGGTGGCGAGCTTGCCGGCGTCGGCGTCGGCGATGAGCATGTCGGTGGTTTCCTTCGCGTCCGACTTGGTGTTGCCGATCAGGCCGACCGGGCCGCGCTTGATCCAGCCGGTGACGTACAGTTTCTCCTCCGGTGCGGCACCCTCTTCGGCGGTGACGAGGACGCGGCCGCCGTCGTTAGGAATGACGTGGCGCTCGAGGTCGAACGGCACGCCCTCGACAGGCTCGGAGCGGTAGCCGACGGCGTGGTAGACCTGCTGGACTGGCCAGTCGGTGAACTTGCCGGTGCCGCGGATGCCGCCTTCGCCGTCGAGTTCCTGGCGCTCGGTGCGTAGGCCGGTGATGTTGCCGGCGTCGTCGGTAAGCACCTCGACCGGTTCCTCGAAGAAGTGGATGTAGATCTTGTGCGGGGAGTCGTCCGGCTCGCGCATGGCGTACTGCTCAAGCACCTGGCAGTTGAGGTCGATGGACTTGTCGGCGCGACGGACCTCTTCGGAGAGCTGGTCGTAGTCGATGTCCTCCGGGTCGACGAGCACCTGGATGGTGTCGGACTCGTCGAGTTCGCGCAGTTCCTTCGGGGTGAACTTCGCCTGGGCGGGGCCGCGGCGGCCGAACATGTGGACCGTCTCGGCCTGGTTCTTCTTCAGGGACTCGTAGACGTTGTCCGGGATCTCGGTGACGGCGAGCTCGTCGGCGGTCTTGGCCAGCACGCGGGAGATATCCAGGGCCACGTTGCCCACGCCGATAACGGCGACTTCCTTGGCCTCGAGGTTCCAATCGCGCTCGAAGCGCGGGTTGCCGTCGTAGAAACCGACGAACTCGCCAGCGCCGATGGACTTATCGCCGCCCGGGATGAGCAGTTCACGGTCGCGTACAGCGCCGGTGGAGAGGACGACGGCGTCGTAGTAGTCGCGCAGCTCATCGATGGTGATGTCGCGGCCGACGGTCACGTTGGCGATGAGGCGCAGCTTGTCCTTGTCCAGCACGTTGTGCAGGGATTTCACAATGCCCTTGATGCGCGGGTGGTCGGGCGCAACACCGTAGCGGATGAGGCCGAACGGGGCGGGCATCTGCTCGAAAAGGTCGACGTGGATGTCGTGCTCTTCGTTGCGGATGAGCAGGTCAGAGGCGTAAATGCCGGCGGGGCCGGCGCCGACTACGGCGACGCGCAAGCTCATGGGTGATGGTCCTTTCGCAAAAGGGGGATTTTCTCGTTGGCCGTTACTATAGCGCATAGACAGAGCGGTCTTAAAGTTTTGGCGATTTACATTCGTGCCCTCAGGGGTGCTTAAAGCTGGCTCGTAAACAAACATTCAATGCATTACATTCACGCGCTTAACCGGCAGTTTCGGCGTTTTGGTTGTGCTAGACAGGCCGGTACGGCATGCTTGCCCATCAACACCGAAATGAACAACATCGCCGAACCGACCGGTCTACTTTTGGAGGGCCCGTGACCGCACCAACGAAAACCGCGAAACCGCGCGCAAAGAAGCCGCAGGGGCAATGGCTTATCGACGGCACCGCGCCGCTCAACCACGATGAAGAAATCAAGCAGGCGTCCCCGGTCCTCGACGTGAAGCAGCGTGTGATCGATACCTATTCCAAGGGCGGCTTCGACTCGATCGATCGCGAGGACCTGTACCCGCGCTTCAAGTGGCTTGGCCTGTACACCCAGCGCAAACAGAACCTGGGTGGCGAGTTCACCGGCGAGGACAACAAGGTGCTTGAGGACAAGTACTTCATGATGCGCATCCGTTTCGACGGAGGCATCTGCTCCACCGCGCAAGCCCGCGCCGTCGGGGAGTTGTCCCGCGATTACGCCCGCTCCACGGTGGACCTGACGGATCGGCAGAACATCCAGTTCCACTGGGTGCGCATCGAGGACGTCCCGGCGATCTGGGAGAAGCTGGAGGCGAACGGCCTGAACACCTGGGATGCCTGCGGGGATGTGCCGCGCGTGATCCTAGGCTCGCCGGTGGCCGGCATTGCCAAGGATGAGATCATCGACGCCACGCCCGCGATTCGGCAGATCCAGGAGATCGTTACCGCAGAGGAGTTCCAAAACCTGCCGCGCAAGTTCAAGTCCGCGATCTCCGGCAACGCACGCCAGGACGTGGTCCACGAGATCAACGATCTCGCATTCATCGGCGTCGAGCACCCTGAACTCGGCCCCGGCTTCGAGTGCTACGTGGGCGGAGGCTTGTCGACGAACCCGATGCTGGCACAATCCCTCGGCGCCTTTGTCGCCCTCGAGCAGGTCCCGGACGTGTGGGCGAACGTGGTGCGCATCTTCCGCGATTACGGCTACCGTCGCCTGCGCAACCGTGCACGTCTGAAGTTCCTGGTTGCGGAGTGGGGTGTGGAGAAGTTCCGCCAGATCCTCGAGGAGGACTACTTGGGGTACAGGCTCCCGGACGGCCCGCACGCCCCGAACAACCTGGTAGACCGCGACCACATCGGTGTGCATGAGCAGAAGGACGGCAACCTGTACATCGGTGTGAAGCCGACGCTGGGCCACATGTCGGGCGAGCAACTCATCGCCCTGGCTGACCTGGCGGAGAAGTACGGCGTGACGGATCTGCGGTTCACCCCGTTCAAGGAGGTCCTGCTGCTCGGGGTTGCGCCAGACACCGCAGCAAACCTCCAGGCGGACCTGGAGGAGATGGGCCTGTACTCCAAGCCCTCCGAATTCCGCCGCGGCCTGCTCAGCTGCACCGGTCTGGAGTACTGCAAGTTGGCGCACGTAACCACCAAGTCCCGCGCCATCGAGCTGGCCGACGAACTGGAGGAGCGCTTCGGGGACCTGGACTCGCCGATCACCATTTCGCTCAACGGTTGCCCGAACGCCTGCGCCCGCCACCAGGTCTCCGACATCGGTTTGAAGGGCCAGATGGTGGATAACGGCCACGGCGAAAAGGTCGAAGGCTTCCAGGTACACCTTGGCGGCACGATCGGCGAGGGCGCGAACTTTGGCCGGAAGCTGCGTGGTCACAAGGTGTTGTCCAGTGAGTTGACGGAGTATGTGGCACGGGTGGTGCAGCGCTTCGTCGATAAGCGTGAAGGCGCTGAGACATTCCGTGACTGGGTCGCGCGCGCCGACGAGGAGGACCTGCGATGAGCTTTCGCCGCGAACCAAACCCGAACCGCAACTTTCCCACCTTCTGCCCGTACTGCGGCGGCGAGGATCTGTGGCCGAACGAACAGACCGAATTCGCGTGGAAGTGCTGCGAGTGCCTCCGCGTATTCGAGGTGAAGTTCCACGGCCAGGACGACCCCGAAGCCGCGCCGTCGAAGGCGCCATCCACGGAAGAGGCGCTGCAGGCCTCGCTCGCACGCCACGGCCACACCGGCGCATTGAAAGGCAACCAATGATCAACCTGCTCAACCAGTCCAGCAACTTCCGCGACCCCGAGGTCAGCCCAAAGGGGCCGAGGCGGACATCGCCGCTGCCACACAGGGTGGCGCAGCAAAACGCATTGCTTGTCGACGACTGGGCCGCAAAACTCCACAACGCCCCCGCCTCCGAGATTCTTCAGTGGGCGAACGAGTACGCGCCGGGCCCACTCGTCGTGACCCTGTCTATGGAAAACACGGTGCTCGCCGAACTGGCCGAGCGCCACCTTCCCGGCGCGGACTTTCTGTTCCTGGACACCGAGTACCACTTCCCGGAAACCCTGGAGGTGGCCGACCAGGTGGAGGCGCGCTACCCCTCGCACCGCTTGGTGCGGGCGAAGGCGCAACTGACCCGCGCACAGCAGGACGAGACGTACGGGCCCAACCTGTACCTGCGCGCCCCGGGTGCGTGCTGCCGCATGCGCAAGGTCGAGCCGCTGGCGGTGCATATGAGCCCGTACGCCGGCTGGATCACGGGGCTGCGCCGCGCCGACGGACCCACCCGCGCCGACACGCCCGCGCTCAGCCTCGATGCGACCGGCCGGTTGAAGATCTCCCCGCTGGTCACCTGGTCCCTGGAAGACACCGCCGCCTTCGAGCGCGACAACGACCTGATCATCCACCCGCTGACCCGACAGGGCTACCCCTCCATCGGTTGCGCCACCTGCACCCTGCCCGTGGCGGAAGGGGAGGACCCACGCGCCGGGCGCTGGGCGTTTGCCACCAAGACAGAGTGCGGCCTGCACGAGTAGCCGAGAAGCGCAACAACCGGACAACAAGGAGCAACACAATGACGCAAGCAACGGCAACGGCAACGCAGCTATCGCCGCACCTGAAGGATTTAGAAAACGAGTCGATCCACATCATCCGTGAAGTGGCGGGGCAGTTCGACAAGATTGGCCTGCTGTTTTCCGGCGGGAAGGATTCCTGCGTGGTGCTGGAACTCGCGCGCCGCGCGTTCTACCCGGCCAAGCCGCCGATTGAGCTGCTGCACGTGGATACGGGGCATAACTTCCCGGAGGTGATTGAGTTCCGGGATGGTGTCGTCGATAAGCATGGGCTCCGCCTGCGAGTCGCCCACGTGCAGGATTGGATCGATCGCGGTGACCTGCAGGAACGCCCCGACGGCACCCGTAATCCGCTGCAGACCGTGCCGCTGGTGGAAACCATCGCGGAGGTCGGATACAACGCCGTGCTGGGCGGGGCGCGTCGCGACGAAGAACGTGCCCGCGCCAAAGAACGCGTCTTCTCCGTCCGCGACTCCTTCGGCGGCTGGGATCCACGCCGCCAACGCCCCGAACTGTGGGACCTCTACAACGGCGCAACCCTGCCCGGCGAAAACGTCCGCGTGTTCCCAATCTCCAACTGGACCGAAGCCGACGTGTGGGAATACATCGGCGCGCGAGGCATCGAACTGCCATCCATCTACTACGCCCACGACCGCGAAGTGTTCGGCCGCGACGGCATGTGGCTCACCCCCGGCGAATGGGGAGGCCCCCGCGACGACGAACAGCTTCACACGCGCCGGGTGCGCTACCGCACTGTCGGCGACATGTCCTGCACCGGCGCCGTCGATTCCGACGCCGAAACGATCGACGAGGTCCTCGTCGAGATCGCCAATTCCACCCTGACCGAACGCGGCGCCACTCGTGCCGACGACCGCCTGAGCGAATCCGCCATGGAAGACCGCAAGAAGGAAGGCTACTTCTGATGACCGCCCCAACCATCGCACCCGCTACTACCTCCGAAAACGCCCCTGAAACCGGCGCTGCCGAAACTGCCACCGCCGCACTGTCCGCCCGCGAGACGCTGCGCCTGTGCACCGCCGGCTCCGTCGACGACGGCAAGTCCACCTTCGTCGGCCGCCTGCTGCACGACACAAAGTCGGTGCTCGCCGACCAACTCGCCTCCGTGGAGCGCACCTCCGCCGACCGCGGCTTCGAGGGCCTGGACCTGTCGCTGCTGGTTGATGGCCTGCGCGCTGAGCGCGAGCAGGGCATCACTATCGACGTGGCCTACCGCTACTTCGCCACCGACAAGCGCACGTTCATCCTCGCCGACACCCCAGGCCACGTGCAGTACACGCGCAACACCGTCACCGGCATGTCCACGTCGCAAGTGGTGGTGCTGCTTGTCGACGCCCGCAACGGCGTCGTCGAACAAACCATCCGCCACCTCACCGTGGCCAAACTGCTCGGCGTGCGCACCGTGATCTTGGCGGTGAACAAGATCGACCTCGTTGACTATTCGCAGCAGCGTTTCGACGCAATCCGCACCGAGTTCGACGCCAAGGCCGCAGCGTTGGGCATCGAAGACCCTCACGTGGTGCCGATCTCCGCCCTGCGGGGCGACAACGTCGCGGAGCGCAGCGACGCGACGCCCTGGTACACCGGCCCGACCGTGCTCGAACTGCTGGAGAGCATCCCCGTGCAGCGCGGCCGCGCCGATGACCTGGACTTCCGTTTCAACATCCAGGTCGTGCTGCGTGAACACGCCTCCGACTACCGTGCCTATGCTGGCCGCGTCAACGCCGGCTCGATCACGGTTGGCGACGAGATCCTCGCCCCCTACGGCCGCACCACCACCGTTGCCGGCATCGACACCGCCGACGGCCCCGTGGACACCGCCCATGCCGGCGACTCCGTAGCGCTGCGGCTGACCGACGATATCGACCTGACCCGCGGTGACCTGCTGGCCTCCGGCTCGCGCCCCGAGGACGTTCGCGAGTTCGACGCCACCGTCGTCGGCCTCAACGAGAAGGACCTGCGCGCAGGCCAGGCCGTGAAGCTCCGCATCGGCACCACGTTCGTCCGCGCCCGCGTGGCCAGCGTCGAGCGTGTCTTAGACATCGACGGCGCCGACGGTGACAACACCGCACCCGAGGCGGTTGCGCTCAACGACATCGCACACGTGACCATCCACACCGCCGACGAACTGCCCGTCGAGCAGTACGCCGCCCGCGGTGCGGTGGGTAACTTCCTGCTCGTCGACCAGTCAACTGGCAACACGCTGGCGGCTGGGCTCGTCGGAAAGCGCCTGCGGTAACACCCATGACCGCGCTGATCACCCTTTCCCACGGCTCGCGGCACCCCCGCGCCAAGGAAGGCATCCGCGCGCTCACCCAAGCCGCGGCCGCGCAACTCGGCGTGGAGTGGGCCGACGCCCACCTGGAGTTCGATACACCCACACTCGCAGAGGCAGCTGCTTGCTTATCCTCGTCGCGCGCGATCGTGGTCCCGCTGCTGTTTACCCGCGCATTCCACGCCAAAGTCGACGTGCCGCGCCACCTCGCCGAAGCCCGCCAGCACTGCGACCTCGTGCTCGCCGAGCCGCTCGGCACCGGCAGCGACATCGCCGATGTCCTTGCGCGCCGCTTGCGTATCGACGACCCCACCGCCACCCACGCAACCCTCTTCCCAGTCGGCACCTCCAACCCTGAACAAGCCGCCAACTACGACCGCCTCGCCGCCGAAGTGGCCAAGCGTGCCGGGGTGGAAACGGCAGTGGTGTCGGCGACGCGAGGCCAGCGCCGCTTCGGCAATACACATGTGCTCCCACTGTTTGTCACCCACGGAACCCTGCTCGACCGGATCCCAGACCACCTGCCGGCATCCGGGCCGCTGACCACAGACCTCGCGCGGATCGTCGCCAACCGATACCGCGCCGCCGAGAAAGGCGCCTGACATGTACAAACTCGAAACACTGCTGCTCATCGCAGTCACAGGTCTTGCCGCGCAACTTGTCGACGGCGGCCTCGGCATGGGCTTCGGCGCCACCTCTTCCACCATGCTCATCGCGCTCGCCGGTATCACCCCGGCCGCTGCGTCCGCCGTCGTCCACACCGCGGAGCTGGGCACGACACTGGCCTCCGGCGTAGCCCACACGCGCTTCGGCAACGTGGACTGGCGCACCGCCTGCGCGATCGGCATCCCCGGCGCCATCGGGGCGTTTATCGGCGCAACCGTGCTCGTGCGACTCTCCACCGACGCGGCGCGCCCGGTGATGTCGCTGATCCTCGCACTGATCGGCCTGAACCTCATGCTGCGCTTCGCCCGGGGGCTCACCCAACGCAAACTCGCCGCGAAGCCTCACTCGCGCGGCTTTCTCGCAGGCCTCGGGCTCTTCGGCGGGTTTATCGACGCTACCGGCGGCGGAGGCTGGGGACCCGTGACCACCTCCACGTTGCTTACCGCAGGGCGTGCCGAGCCGCGCCGCATCGTCGGCACCGTCAACACCGCCGAGTTTTTGGTCACCCTCGCCGCAACACTCGGGTTCGCGGTTGGGATGTGGCGTGACCTCGTCGCAAATCTCGCGGGCGTGCTGGCCCTGCTCATCGGCGGCGTGATCGCAGCACCCATCGGAGCGTGGATGGTCAGCCGTATGAACCCCATCGCGCTCGGCGGCGTCGTCGGCACCCTGATCGTGCTGCTGAACCTGCCCGTCGTCCTGTCGTATGCCGGCATGACCAGCGGACTCTGGGTCGTCCGCTTGCTTATCGTTGCAATCGGAGCCGCCCTCTCCTGGCGAGGCATCCAACGCGCCCGCGCCAACTCCCGCGCCGCATCCGAGCGCGAAGGCGCAACAGTGGTGGAGCCGCAGCCCGCCCGCATACGATAAGCAACTATGTCTGATTTGCTCATCGTTGCAGCCATGAAAGAAGAAGCCGCCGACATCATGTCCGGAGGCGACCATGAGGTACTCATCACCGGCATCGGCACCCTGCCCGCCGCGATCGCCCTGACCCGCCGCCTCTCCGAAGGCCCACTGCCGTCGCGCGTGATCAACGTTGGCACCGCAGGCGCGCTTGTGGACCTCGCCCCCGGCGTCTACGAGATTTCCGACGCCGTCAAGCACGACTTCAAGGTTGGCGGCACCTCCGACATCACCGACTTCGTCTACCCGCGCTGGTTCTCCTTCGAGCCCCTCACCGACCTGCCGAAAGCGAAGCTGGCCACCGGCGATGCGTTTGTGAACCGCTCCGATCTTCGCGACGAGCTCGCCAAAGAATGCCAACTCGTCGACATGGAGGGCTACGCGCTTGCCGCCGTCTGCTCCACCTTCAACGTTCCGCTGACCTTGCTCAAGCAGGTTTCGGACTCCGCCGACGAAGGCGCCTCCGCTGTTTGGGAAGCAGCCCTCGAGCGCGCCCGCGTCGAACTCGAGCAGGCGCTGCGTGAGCACCTTCGCTGAAGACGCGGGCATTTCGCTTGACGACGACCCCACGTCCCTCTTCCAGCTCCTCGTCCTGTGCATGCTGCAAGCGAAGCCCATACGCGCCACCGTCGCCGTCGACGCCGCACGCGGACTGTTCGACGCCGGCCTGACCTCACCATCTGCACTGGTTGAAGCGCCGCGCTCGCAATTGATCCGCATCTTCGGCGCCGCCGGCTACGCCTGCGCAACCATGTTCGCCCGCGAGGCGCAGGGGGTGTGGCCGGAGTTGGCGCCGGTCTTCGACAAGAAGGCACTGCAGGGGGCCGCGAAGTTGGGACTGCCGGAAGATGCGCAGGAGCTCGAATCGCACGCCCGGTCCGAGGGTGTTGCCTTGCCCGCTTTCGCTGCCCACCTAGTCAAAGTGTGTCATGTCTCATGACTTTTTGGACATGGAGTCCAGTCACTTATTGGACACGATGTCTAGAGACTTTTTGGACACTGAACCGGTGAAATGGTCGGATGGCTATTTCATCGCACACACGCAGAAAGATCGCGGATTTCGATCCGGTTCGCGACGGAAAAACTATCAAGCAGTTTTGCAAGGATGAGAAGACCTCTCGGCAGACGTTTCATAACGTCAGGGATCGTATTGCTCGCCGTGGGCGGGCGGGTATTTTGCCGGACAGTACCGCGCCGAAAAATCCCGCCCGCAAATACACCGAAGCGGATCGCCAAGCAGTCATCGACGCTAGAGTCACGTTGCAAGAGCAGGGGCTAGACTACGGCCCGTTGTCGATCTTTTACCACCTGTTCGACACAATCGGCCCGGAGCGCACTCCATCTCGGTCGACCATCGCGGATTGGCTGCACGACGCTGGAGTAGTTGACGCGAATGCCCGCAAGCGCCCACGCAGTTCGTATAAGCGGTTTGCCCGCGACTTTGTGTGTGAACTGTGGCAGATCGATGCTGTGGTCTACCGGCTATTCGACGTCGAACATACCCAGGTCACGATCTATCAAGTTATTGATGACGCCAGCAGATTCGATGTTGGCACAAAAGCGTTTCCCCGGCCTGAAAACGGCGAGGATGCTCGCATCACCTTGAAAGAAGCATTCGACCGATACCGCAAACCGCAGGAAATCTTGTCGGACAACAGTGAAGCGTTTGCCACCTACCACCGCGGTCGTCTATCAGCCACAGAAGTTTGGTTGGCGAAGCAAGGTGTGCTGGCAATTGCTGGCTTCGCCCCAACTACGCAAGGCAAAGACGAACGCTCCCACCGCACGTTGGTGCAGTTTCTCGACGCACGCACACCGGAAACATTCGACGAACTGCAAAAAGCGCTTGCGGCCTACCGCGAGGTCTACAACAAACATCGGCGACATCAAAGCCTGCTCGTCGGCAAGATGCACATCACGCCCGAACAAGCCTGGGAAACGTTCCCGCAGGCTGAATCACCTACAACTCCGCTTGATCCTGAAGCGGTCTGGCAGCGCGTTGTCGACTACAACCTCGCCAACAACCCCCATGCAAAGCCGAAGCATGCATACACAAACGACCCCGGGGAAGCTGCCACTTCACCCAGGGTCAACACCGATCGTGCAATCACCACGCCAGGTGCATCGCATACGGATACGACCAGCATAGACCCGTATGAAGCAGTCAAAAAGCAGCGCTTTGATATCCCCTTGGAACTGACCATCAGCCGCCACGGGGCAGTTCACATCCTCGGATACCCGCTGTATGTCGGATTGAGATTCAAAAGCCGCAAACTGCTCAGCCACGTTACTGCCGATAACGTCGCTGAATTCTTCACCGCACACGACGGAGAATTCCTCTTCAGTGTGCCGCTACCGATCAAGCTCAAACACCGCCCAGCCGGCGGAGTAATCAACATCAACCACGTCGAAGGCATGAAACACCGCCAACCACCCCAGCTGCGCCCCAACCTATCCAAACCCCGGCCAAAAAGACGCAAACCGAAACACTAGCCAAAGTCCAAAAAGCTCCTGGACTCCGTGTCCAATAAGTGGCTGGACTCCATGTCCAAAATGTTCATGGACATAACACGTCTAGCAGCATCAGAAGCGAGCTAGACGATCCGCTCCGAACAGCTCCCAGACATGCAGAAAGCCCGCCGGCGTAAACGCGCCAGCGGGCTAAAAGCAGCTACCTCGCAGAAGTTACTTTGCAAACTCCTCGACGAGTGCGGCGTTGAAGGCCGGCAGGTCGTCCGGGGTGCGCGACGAGATGACGCCGGAGTCGATGACAACTTCCTCGTCGACCCACTCGGCACCGGCGTTGACCAGGTCGGTCTTGACGTTGGCAACGGAGGTGATCTTCACGTCCTTCAAGATGTCGGCATCCGTCATGATCCAGCCTCCGTGGCAGATCACGCCGATCGGCTTGCCTGCGTCCTTGAACGCCTTGACCAGGGCGACGGCGTCGGAATCAACGCGGATGGCATCCGCGTTGAGGGTGCCGCCCGGGAGGATGAGGGCGTCGTAGTCGGCAGCCTTGGCATCGGCGGTGGTGACGTCGACGGCGACCTTGGCGCCCTTCTTGCCCTCGATCTCACCGGTTTCGGTGGAGACGACCTTGGTGGTTGCGCCGGCTTGTTCGACGGCCTCCTTCGGGGAGGTCAGTTCGGAATCTTCAAAGCCGTCGGTCGCGAGGATTGCGATGGTCTTGTTATTCAGATCGGCCATTGGTATTTCCTTTCGTCGATAACCAATTGCGGCACACCACCGTACCTAGTCTTCGTCGTTCACGCCGGGGAGGCGTCCGGGTGGGTTGGTGTCGATGTCGGACGGGGTGTCGTCGTCAAGCGGGACGCGCGTGGAGCCAAGCCCCTCTTTCACGGGCTCCTTCTCGCGTTTGGCCAGGCGCATCATGTGGTCGCGCACGGCGAGGAAGGATTCCTTGGAATCCATGGTCTGAGTTTGTTGGGTGGCCATGGCTATCTCGTCGGCGGTGATCTCGCCGGAGCGCAGCGAGACCATTTCAGCCCAGTAACGCAGCCACACGGCGGCGACAGCGGCAACCGGAACCGCGAGGAACGCGCCGACGATGCCGAACAGGGTGCCGCCGACAGCGACGGCGAGCAGGACCACGGCGGCGTGTAGGCCCATCGCCTGGGACTGCAGGATCGGCGAGAGAACGTTGCTCTCCAGCTGCTGTACGGCGATGATGAGGATGAGCACGAACACGGCGTTCATGAACCCGTTGGACACCAACGCGATGATCACCGCCAGAGCGCCTGCAGAAATCGCACCGACGATCGGGATGAAGCCGGCGAAGAACGTGATCACCGCGAGCACCGGCCACAGTGGCACGCCGAGGAACAGTAGGCCGAGACCGATGAAGATGGCGTCAACACCGGACACGATGGCCTGGGTGCGGATGAATCCGGACAGGGTGTTCCAGGAGCGGCTGCACACTTCGGTGAGGTGCCAACCAGCGCGCACGCCGGTGTACTTGCGCACCCATGGCAGGAAGCGGTCGCCGTCTTTGAGGAAGAAGAAGGTGAGCACCAGGGTCAGTGCGAGCGTGGTGCCTACCGACGCAATCGCGCCCAGGCCCGAGAACACTCCCGACGCAATGTTGGAGGCCTGGCCCTTGGCAAAGGCGGTGACTTGATCGACGGTTTCTTGGATCTTTTCCGGCTCAAGGAATGCCAGGTCGCGCTGTTTCAGCCAATCGACGATCTGATTGAGGCCCTGCTCAGTCTGACGTACGAGCTCGCTGCCTTGGCTTTTCACGGTTGGGGCCATGGCGGCGAAGATGCCGCCGATGATGCCGAAGAAGCCGATCAGGGTGATGAACGTGGCCAGGGATGCGGGGACCTTGTGGTCGCGCATCCAGCGCACCGGTGGCCACAGGACGGTGGACACAATCAGTGCTAGAAGAATCGGCAGAAGGCCCATCCAGACCCATTTGAGCAGGTAGAGAAGGATGGCCGTGGCTGCGACAACGATGATGAAGCGCAGTGCCCACGCGGCGGCGGTGCGGCCGTCGGAGGCGATGACCTCGCCGCGGTCAACCGGCTCGCGGGAGAGGTCTTGGGCGGCGTCGGCCGTGGTGGGCAGTGTCTGGATCGGGTCTACAGCCGTATCCAGAGCTCCCACATATTTTGGTTTTTTACGTTCACTCACGTGGTCATTGTGTCAGAGATGTGGGGTTATGCATAAGGGGAAGGGGCGTGGGGTCGTCGAAAAGTGCGCGCAAGGAAGAGTTGTCCTAGACCACAAAGAGATTTGGGTGTAGTGTGGCCCACAATTCATTCCACGACCGAGAAAGGCCACAACGATGACTGTGTTTCCCAACCCTGGCACCGAGGGCTCGAACGTCAAGTTCCGCAAGCGCTACGACAACTACATCGGCGGCGACTGGGTTCCGCCGGTAGATGGCGAGTACTTCGAGAACATCACCCCGGTCACCGGCGAGGTGTTCTGCGAGGTTGCACGCGGTAAGGAAGCCGACATCAACCTGGCGCTCGACGCCGCACACAAGGCCGCACCCGCGTGGGGGAAGACCTCCCCGCAGGAGCGTTCCGGCGTCCTGCTGAAGATCGCGGACCGCATGGAGGAGCACCTTGAGGAGCTCGCCGTTGCGGAAACGTGGGAGAACGGCAAGGCTGTGCGTGAGACGCTCGCTGCCGATATTCCGCTGGCGATTGACCACTTCCGTTACTACGCAGGCGCGCTGCGTGCACAGGAAGGTCGTCTGAGCCAGATTGACGAGGACACCGTCGCCTACCACTTCCACGAGCCGCTCGGCGTTGTTGGCCAGATCATTCCGTGGAACTTCCCGCTGCTCATGGCGGCCTGGAAGCTTGCTCCGGCGCTGGCTGCAGGTAACGCGATCGTGCTCAAGCCGGCGGAGCAGACCCCGGCGTCGATCCTGTATCTGATGGATCTGATCGGCGACCTCATTCCGGCGGGTGTGCTAAACATTGTCAACGGTATGGGCGACGAGGCCGGCGCGGCACTGTCTGGTTCTGACCGCATTGCCAAGATTGCGTTCACCGGCTCGACTGAGGTGGGCAAGATCATTAACAAGGCCGCGGCCGACAAGATCATCCCGGTCACCCTCGAGCTTGGTGGCAAGTCCCCGGCACTGTTCTTCGAGGACATCTTTGCCAAGGATGATGACTTTAAGAAGAAGGCCATCGAGGGCTTCGCTATGTTCGCCCTGAACCAGGGGGAGGTCTGCACCTGCCCGTCCCGTGCGCTGGTGCATGAGTCCATTGCCGACGAGTTCCTTGAGCTGGGTGTGCAGCGCGTCAAGCAGATCAAGACCGGCAACCCGCTGGACACCGAAACCATGATGGGTGCGCAGGCCTCCACCGAGCAGATGGACAAGATCAAGTCCTACCTCGAGCTTGGGCCCCAGGAAGGTGCTGAGGTGCTCACCGGCGGCGGCGTGAACAAGATTGAGGGCCTGGAAAACGGCATGTACATCGAGCCGACCGTGTTCAAGGGCACCAACGACATGCGTATCTTCCAGGAGGAGATCTTCGGCCCGGTCATGTCCGTCACCACGTTCAAGGACTTCGACGAGGCCATCCGCATTGCCAACGACACCATCTATGGTCTCGGCGCCGGTGTCTGGGCGCGCTCCGGCACCACCGCATACAAGGCGGGTCGCGCGATCCAAGCGGGTCGTGTGTGGGTGAACCAGTACCACTCCTACCCGGCTCACGCGGCGTTCGGTGGTTACAAGAAGTCCGGCATCGGCCGCGAAACCCACCTGATGATGCTCGACCACTACCAGCAGACCAAGAACCTCCTCTGGTCCTACTCCGAGAAGGAAACCGGCCTGTTCTAAGAGCATTTGCTTAGCGACGACACCCTCATCGCCCACTTATGCTCCCGGTCGGTGAGGGTGTTTTTGCGTGCTTCTACCTGCGGAAACAAATAAAGTTGCGTCGAGTGGGAACAACTTTGGGTACAGTGTCGTTACATAGATTGAGTGCAACAGGCTCAAGGATGTGTCCGCCGGTGTTATAGTGGTGGCCGTCAAGTTGAGCCGGAGCGCATCAACTTACTGATAAACCACATTTCAACAGGAGGAATTACTTTTATGGCACGCGCAGTTGGTATTGACCTTGGCACCACGAACTCGGTTGTTTCCGTCCTTGAGGGCGGCGAGCCGGTAGTTATCGCTAACGCTGAGGGTTCCCGCACCACCCCGTCGGTTGTCGCTTTTGCGAAGAACGGTGAGGTGCTTGTTGGTCAGTCTGCAAAGAACCAGGCGGTGACCAACGTCGATCGCACGATCCGCTCCGTGAAGCGTCACATGGGCGAGGACTGGACCGTAGATATCGATGGCAAGAAGTACACCCCGCAGGAGATTTCCGCTCGTACGCTGCAGAAGCTGAAGCGCGACGCGGAGGCTTACCTGGGTGATGAGGTCACTGAGGCTGTTATTACCGTTCCGGCTTACTTCGAGGACGCTCAGCGTCAGGCCACCAAGGAAGCTGGCCAGATCGCGGGCCTGAACGTCCTGCGTATCGTGAACGAGCCGACCGCTGCGGCTCTGGCTTACGGCCTGGATAAGGCTGAGAAGGAAGAGACCATCCTGGTCTTCGACCTCGGTGGCGGCACCTTCGACGTGTCCCTGCTGGAGATCGGCGACGGTGTCGTTGAGGTCCTGGCTACCGCTGGTGACAACGAGCTCGGTGGCGACGACTGGGATAACCGCGTAGTCGAGTGGCTCGTGGACAAGTTCAAGTCCCAGAACGGCGTTGACCTGTCCAAGGACAAGATGGCTATGCAGCGTCTGCGCGAGGCTGCGGAGAAGGCCAAGATTGAGCTCTCGTCTGCACAGCAGGCTTCCATCAACCTGCCGTACATCACGGTTGACTCCGAGAAGAACCCGCTGTTCCTCGACGAGACCCTGACCCGCACCGAGTTCCAGAAGATCACCTCCGACCTGCTGGATCGCACCAAGAGCCCGTTCAACCAAGTGATCAAGGACGCTGGCCTGTCTGTCGGCGATATTGACCACGTTGTTCTGGTTGGTGGCTCGACCCGTATGCCGGCTGTGACCGAACTGGTCAAGGAGCTCACTGGCAAGGAGCCGAACAAGTCCGTGAACCCGGACGAGGTTGTGGCTCTGGGTGCTGCTCTGCAGGCTGGTGTCCTGCGCGGCGATGTCAAGGACGTGCTGCTGCTCGACGTCACCCCGCTGTCCCTCGGTATTGAGACCAAGGGTGGTGTGATGACCAAGCTCATCGAGCGCAACACCACTATCCCGACGAAGCGTTCGGAGACCTTCACCACGGCCGAGGACAACCAGCCGTCCGTGCAGATCCAAGTCTTCCAGGGTGAGCGCGAGATCGCTTCCGCGAACAAGCTGCTCGGCTCCTTCGAACTGGCAGGTATCGCTCCGGCACCGCGTGGTGTTCCGCAGATCGAGGTCACTTTCGACATCGACGCCAACGGCATCGTGTCCGTGTCCGCGAAGGATAAGGCCACCGGCAAGGAGAACACGATCAAGATCCAGGACGGCTCTGGTCTGTCTGATGAAGAGATCGATCGCATGATCAAGGACGCTGAGGCTCACGCTGACGAGGACAAGAAGCGTCGCGAGGAGCAGGAGACCCGCAACAACGCGGAGACCATGGCGTACCAGACCCGCAAGTTCATGGACGAGAACGGCGAGAAGCTTTCCGAGGACATCAAGACCCGCGTCACCGAGGCTGCCGATGCTGTCGACGAGGCCCTCAAGGGCGAGGACCTGGATGCCATCAAGTCTGCAGTGGAGAAGCTGACCACCGAGTCCCAGGCAATGGGCACCGCGCTCTACGAGGCTCAGGCCAACGAGGGTGCTACCCAGGCTGATGCTGGCGACGACAACGTTGTGGACGCCGAGGTTGTCGAGGACGACGACACCGACGCCGACAACAAGTAATCCAACCCAGTACGTGTAAGGAGGCGACGTCTGATGACGAACCCGAACAACGAGCAGATGCCCGACAACCCGGGTAATCCGGAGGCGACGGACGAACAGTACGTCTCCCCGGATCAGGCGGAAGCCCTGGCCGACGAGGCGGCTGAGTCCGAGGCACTGTCCACGGACGAGGACCCCCTCGTTGCCGCGGAAGCTGAGTTGAAAGACTTGGAAGATGCAGCGCAGATCGCCGACGGCGAGGTAGACCCGGACGCCGATGGCGACGGCACGGTCAGCGACATCGAGTTGCAGCTCGCAGAGCGCACCGAGTCCCTGCAGCGCGTCAGCGCCGAATACGCCAACTACCGCCGTCGCACGGAGCGTGAGCGTGGCGAGATTGCCACCACCGCGAAGGCAAAGTTTGCCACCGACCTGCTGCCGCTTCTCGACGATCTCGATCTCGCCCAGCAGCACGGCGACCTGGAAGAAGGCCCGCTGAAGGCTTTCGCGGATAAGTTCCGTTCCATCGTCGCTGGCCAGGGTGTGAAGGAGTTCGGTGCCGAAGGCGACGAGTTCAACCCGGAGGTCCACGAGGCCGTGCAGGATCTGTCCCAGGGCGATGAAAAGGTTCTGGGAACGGTGCTGCGCAAGGGCTACACGGTGGGTGACCGCTTGGTGCGAAACGCCATGGTGATCATCGCCGATCCGGCCGAAAGTGCCGATACCACCGAGTAACAACAACTTGGTGGCAGGGCCGGGGAATGGGTACACGCAAACAAGAAGCGGCCTGATCCCCGGCCTTTTTACTTAGATTATTTAGTGAACGAAATTTTAGAAGACAACAACTCCACACCGATATACAGCGAAAGGAGGGTGCGAGATGGCTATGCAACAGGAATGGGCCGACAAGGATTATTACGGCGACTTAGGCGTGTCGTCGTCGGCAAGCCAAGCTGATATTAAGAAGGCGTATCGCAAACTCGCACGCGAAAACCACCCAGATTCGAACCCCGGCAACAAGAAGGCTGAGGAGAAGTTCAAGCGGGTCGCGGAAGCGTACGACGTTATTGGCGACGAGCAGAAGCGCAAAGAATACGACCAGTTGAAGTCCATGATCGGCTCGGGCGGCTTTGGCCGGTTCGGGCGGGGAGGAGCGTCCGGTTTTCCGGGCGGGTTTCGCGGCACGGAAACGGAATTCGACCTCTCGGACATCTTCGGATCAGCCACTGGTGGACAAGCTGGAGACGGCGGCCTTGGTGATATCTTCGGTGGCTTCTTTGGCGGCCGCGGCGGTGCTGGCAGGAACGCTCGGCCGTCGCGGGGGGCCGACGTCGAAACGGAAATAACCCTCGACTTCCGCGAAGCAGCCAAGGGCACGACGTTCCCCGTCGAGCTCACCGGCGACGCACCGTGCACCACCTGCCACGGCTCTGGTTCGAAGTCCGGCAAGACGCACACGTGCGAGGTCTGCTCCGGCTCCGGTTACATCCGGGAGAACTCCGGCGCGTTCGGCATGGCTCGTCCCTGCACGAACTGCCACGGCACCGGCGAGGTCATCGAGGATCCGTGCACCACATGCAACGGCACCGGCACCGTCCGACGTACCCGTTCGATCACGGTCCGCATCCCCGCAGGCGTCATCGATGGTCAGAAGGTGCGCCTTGCAGGCCAAGGCGAAGCAGGTCCCAACGGCACTCCCGCAGGCGACCTGTTTGTCACTGTGCATGTGCGTAGCGACGACACCTTTACCCGCTCCGGCGACGACCTCGAAGTCACGGTCCCCGTCTCGTTTGCAGAGGTCGCCCTCGGTTCCACTATCACGGTGCCGACCCTAGACAACCCGGTGAAGGTCAAGGTCCCCGCTGGCACCCCGAACGGCCGCACCTTGCGCGTGCGTGGCCGTGGTATCCCGAAGCGTTCTGGCAACGCCGGCGACCTGTTGGTCACGGTTGAGGTGAAGGTGCCGAAGGATCTCGATCCGTCCGCAACCAGTGCGCTGCGCGCATACGCCCAGGCCGAGAAGGATTCTGGTTTCGACCCGCGCGCCGGCTGGTCCGAGCGCTAGACGGCGAAAGGAGGTGTAACCATGGCAGAAGAGAAGGAATACTTCGTCATCTCTGTCGCCGCCGAGCTCACCGGTATGCACGCGCAGACCCTGCGCACCTACGACAGGCTGGGCCTGGTCACCCCGAAACGCACCAAGGGTGGAGGCCGTCGCTACTCCAGCCGTGACATCTCGATGCTGCGCCGCATTCAGTACCTCTCCCAGGAGGAAGGCGTGAACCTGGCGGGCATCAAGACGATCATTGAGCTCTCCGCGCAGATCGAGGAACTGCAGGACGAGTTGGATGCCCAGCGCGGTCACAACGAAGAGCTGCGCCAGAAGTTGCGCAACGGTTCTCGCCGTGGTGGCGAGTTGGTGCACGTGCCGCGTTCCACCGCGGTCGTGGCATGGGAGCCAGCTGCTTCACGACGACGCCGTCGCCGCAACCTCACCCCCGACGCCTAGTCGGCGGCCGCACCTGAGGCGGCGGCGCCGACGGAAACGACGCTGGCAACGACAAACAAGAAATGCCCGCGCTACCCATCAAGGGCAGCGCGGGCTTTGTCGCGTCTGAACTACAGCGACCTACCCGCCGAACTCGATGGCAGCAGCACCGCCGATGTGGCGGAGGTTGGACTTGGCCAGGTTGAACAGTCGGCCGACGCCACCTTCAAGGAAGGCGGTGCGGGCGCCAGACTTGGCAAAGCCCTTCATCATGTCCCAGGTGATTCCCGGTGGCAGGGAGAGAGCCTCGGGGTCGGTGACGATGTCGACGACCACGGGGCCGTCGTAAGCAAGTGCCTCCTTGAGCATCGGCTCGAGGTCCTCGGGCTCCTCGATGCGGAAGGACTTGATGCCGACACCCTTGGCGATCTCGGCGAAGTTGACCTGTTCGTGGTCGGTGCCGAAGTAGGGCATGCCGGCGACCATCATCTCGAGTTTGACCATGCCGAGGGAGGAGTTGTTGAAGCAGATCACCTTCACCGGCAGCTGGTGCAGTTTGATGGTGAGCAATTCGCCCATAAGCATGCCCAGGCCGCCGTCGCCGGACCAGGAGATGACCTGACGGTCCGGCTGTGCTGCCTGGACGCCGATGGCCATCGGCAGAGCATTAGCCATGGTGCCGTGGAGGAAGGATGCGCCTTCGTCGCGCTTACCGTTCGGGGTGAGGTAGCGCGAGGACCACACGTTGCACATGCCGGTGTCGACGGTGAAGTAGGCGTCGTCGTCGGCAAGCTTGTCCAGCACGGAGGCAGCGAGCTCGGGGTGGATCGGCTTCTTCGACTCGAAGGCTTCCTCGGTGTAGCTCTTCACCACGTGGTCCAGCAGCTGGTAGTGGCGCTTGAGCATCTTGTCCAGGAACTTGCGGTCCTTCTTCTCCTCGACGTGGGGGAGGATGTTTTCGATGACGCTCTTCACGTCGCCGACGACGGGGTAGTCGACCTTGGTGCGGCGGCCGATGTGGGTGCCGTTGATGTCGATCTGGGCGACGTTTTCCTCCGGCAGCCAGTCGGTGTACGGGAAGTCGGTGCCGACCATGATGAACAGGTCGGACTCTTCCATGGCGTCGAGGCAGGCGCCGTAGCCAAGGAGGCCGGACATGCCGACGTCGTAAGGGTTGTCGTACTCGAAGTACATCTTGCCGCGGAAGGAGTGGCCGATCGGGGACTTGATCTTCTCGGCCAGGGCGAAGACTTCGTCGCGGGCGTCGCGTGCACCGTAGCCGCAGAACAGGGTGACCTTGTCGGCGTTGTTGATGGCCTCGACAAGCCGTGCGGCCTCAGCGGGGTCGGGGTAGACGCGCTTGTCCTTGCCGGTGGCGTAGACGGAGTCGGCGGTGTGAGGACCGTCGGCAACGTCGGCGGCGAACACGTCGCCAGGCACGACCATCACGGACACACCGTTGCCGGCGAGTGTGTTCTGCAGGGCGTTGTGCAGCACGCGCATGCCCTGGTCGGCGGTGTGGACGACCTCGCAGTAGGAGGAGCACTCCTGGAACAGCATCTCCGGGTGGGTCTCCTGGAAGAAGGAGGAACCGATCTCGGCCGTCGGGATATGCGATGCAATGGCGAGTACCTTCGCGCCGTTGCGGTGGGACTCGAACAGGCCTTGGACGAAGTGGGTGTTGCCCGGGCCGCAGGACGCGCCGCAGACGGCGAGTTCGTCGGTGGCTAGCGAGTCTGCACCGGCAGCAAACGCTGCGGCTTCCTCGTTGCGGACGTGGACCCACTCGATGTCGCTTTCGCGCACGGCGTCAGAAAGCGGGTTGAGCGAGTCGCCCACCAGACCGTAAATGCGTTTAATGCCGAGGGCCTCGAGGCGCTCGACGACTTGCTCTGCAAAGTTTGCCATGGTTTATCAGACTCCTAAAGGTAGTTTCTTTAAACGTTCGCCATGGTAACGCCATTTCTTAAGTTGTGCTTGCGCGCTGTTGCAAAGCAGACACAAAGGCCGGGTCTGTGAAGTAGTCGGAGTGTCCGCCACGCACGCCCTCCACGCGCTGTGCGCCCCACCCTACATACGACGGCGACGCGCCGAGCACCGCCGACGGACCAGAGCGCAGCAACAGGATGGGGTCCTGTGGCGAATCGACGACGTGAACGGTGGCGTGCTCATCCGCAAGTGTGAGCTCGGAGACGTGCTGGCCTGCGACGCCGGCGCTGCCGAGAACCCATAAGTCATCCGCTATAAGTCCATGGTCGCGCGCCGCCGTGGTGGCCAGCAGCGTGCCGTAACTGTGGGAGACGACGGTCTTCTGCGCGTCCGGGAAGCGCTCTTCGATTGCAGCTTGGAACATCGCCAGATCATCCGCACCGGCCGACGCGCGCAGGGGAGAGACCGCCCGCGGCACCGAGCGTGGCGGCGCATAACCCTGCCACACCACCACCGCAGCACCGGTCTGCTGGGCCAACCGCGACGCCTTTGCCAACTCACCCTCCAACTTCGCGGGCGCGCCCGTGGTCGCGCCGGCCACCATGGTGATCACCCGCGCCGGTTCCACAACGTCACCGACGACAACAGTGGTCGAAGCAGGTCCGGCCTCGAGAACGGTCCCGCCCGCAGCCTCCACAGCAGCGAGGGTTGCAGCGGGCAACGTCGGCGCATGACGTGCGTGCAGGTCTGCAAACGACTCATCCGGGTGGGCGAACAACGGGTCGTAGTCCTGCTCGTGCCCGCCCAACCGCAGCAAGGACCGTGCGAGTTCCAGGTCCAGCGCCATCGACATCGCATTGAGCCACAGCACGGTGCGCGAGTGCAGGTAGAGGGTGGCAAACATGGCGGCCTCGTCCAACTGCCGTTGCAGCCCCGCCGCCGTGGAGACAAGCGCAGCAGCCGTGGCCAAGTCGTCGGCACCGCGCGCAAACACAGACCCGAACGCATCTAACCGCGCGTATGCCGCATCCGCCGCCACGCCCCGAAAGCCCGTGGACACCAACGCCTCGCGTGAGGTTGGAACATGGGCGGCGCGCTCCCGGGCGGCATCAGCAGCAAGGCGCAACGCGGCCGCTGCCGCCGTAAGTTCCGCCGCGTCCAGCGCCGGGCGGTACGTGGCAACACTCATGGCGCAAGCCTCGCTTCCAGGTCGGCGTCCACGCCCTCCACCGCGCGGGCAAAGCGCGCGATGGAATTGAGGTGGGTGTTGAGGTGGGCGGTGGTGTCGTCGATAAGCATGTGCGTGCTGTTGCGTATCGACGACAACGCTTCCGCCGTCCGCGACACCCCCACCTGCGCAAACGGTAACGGTGTGAACGTTCGGGTGAGGCCGCGGGCGACGGGTGCTGTGCGTGTTGAGATTTCAAGAGTCATGGGCCGAATCCTCTGCGCACCAGCACACAACCACAAGGGGCGAAGAAAAATCTGTGGATAACTGCCCCGAACTCCACCTAAAGTTATCCACATGAAGATCGCGTTGGTGCAAACGGTCACAGGCAGTGACACAATGGACAACTTTGCCCACCTTGCTCCGCTGGTGCGCGACGCCGCCGCCCAAGGCGCGAGCCTGATTGTGCTGCCAGAGGGTGCCAGTCAGGCCTTTGAGCAGGGCCGATTGGATACGCAGGCGGCGGGCCTCGACGGCGCGTTTGCCACCAACATGCGCGACCTTGCAGGCGATCTGGGCGTGACCGTCGTGGCTGGCATGTTCCGGCCCGCCGATATTGTGCAGCGCGGCGAGAAAACCATCAACCGCGTCTACAACACCGCCCTGATCACGGGAAATAGCCTGCATGAGGGGTACGACAAGATCCACACGTACGACGCGTTTAACTACCGCGAGTCCGACACCGTGCGCCCCGGCGAACGCCTGGTCACCTTCGAACACGACGGCGTGACGGTGGGCGTGGCCACCTGCTTCGACATTCGCTTCCCCGAGCAGTTCCAGGCGCTCGCGGACCGCGGCGCCCAAGTCATTGTCGTACCCACAAGCTGGGCCGACGGGCCCGGCAAGGTGGAGCAGTGGCGCATCTTAACCGCCGCGCGCGCACTCGACGCCGGGGTGTTCATCGCGGCCGCCGGCCAGTCGCGCCCCGACTTCGAAACCAAAGCGGGCGAGCCGTCCGGTCCCACCGGCGCGGGCCACTCAACCGTGGTCGACCCTTCCGGCGTGCGCATCGCCGAAGCCGGCTACGGGCCCGAAACCCTGGTCGTAGACATCGACCCCGAAGAGGCCGCCAAGCAGCGCAAACGCCTTCCGCTCGGCCAGATCCGCGCGGACACTACGATGCGCTAAACCACTCCGGCGTCGCGTCGTGGGCGATGACCTGCACGCCCTCGGCCCCGGCCTCCCGAAGCGCTGCCGTAATCGCGGCCGCGCGCACCTCGTCCGCGCACACGATCACGTCGCGGCCCCACCACATTCCCGGCCCCGACACCACCTGCTCCAGCGACGCACCCAGCCGCGACTCCACCACCCAACTCACGTCCAGCCAGTCCTGCGCGCCAGCCAACGCGTCCAGCGCCGCGCGGTCGTACGTCACATCCGAAACCAGGTGCACATCGGGGCGCTCCTCGCATTCCAACCAGTGAAAAACCAGCGCCTTCGCCGCAGCCAACCCCGTCCCCGCGGCCACCAAGAGCACTTGCTTATCGACGAACCCCTGCAGACCCCCGCGCGCCACACCCAATGTCAACCACGCGCCGGGCGCAACCGCAAGATCGGTGCCGGTGCTGATGTGAAACTCCATTTGTCCGAATGGGTTCGACGGCAGCGCCGGGATCAGTCCGGTCCACATGCCGGGGGCCTCCGGCGACATTACGGGCAGCGTTTCACCGGGGGCGTAGATGATGCGCGTGCCTGCCTCGAGGCGCACGATCTGCACCCCGTCGCGCTCCTCCACGCTGGTGACCTGCGCCGCTGAGGCCGCCGGCACGCCCGCGTAGTCGGCTTGGGATGCTGCCTTGCGCATCACCTCACCCGCTGCCACGAGCGTCGGAGTGGGGTCCTCGGTGCCACCGCCAGCACCGGTGCCGACCTCGGCGCCGGTTTCTTCGGCGACGGTGCGGATGGCGTCGCCAAGCAACTGCATCGCGTTGGGGTACTCCTCGGCGGGGAAGCCGGTGCGGCGCAGGTCCAGCGCGATCGCGCGCAGGCGGTCGGTGGTTTCGGTGGGGGAGTGGCTGAGGAGGAACGTGGTGGCGTCGATAAGCATCTGCGGCATGCGCTCACCAGGAGCAAGCATCATCGACGCATGTGGATACGCCTCCACGAACCTCGCGCGCCACACCTCACTCACGCGCGATCCGTGGGTGCGCAACAACTCAACGGACTCCGGAAAAGTCATGAAAACAGCGTACTGGGTTAGAGTACAGACTGTTTTATATGCGATAAGTGGATAAAGGAAGGTGCTGCGATGGAATTCACCCCATACACGCTGCTTACCGACATCGGATGGATCTCCCTCCTCCTCATCGTCGGCAACGTCCTGCGCAACCGACTGCGCGTACTGCAAGCATTGCTGCTGCCTGCACCGATCACCGCGGGCCTTATCGGGCTCATCCTCGGGCCGGAAGTCCTCGGCCTGATTAACTGGTCCGACCAGGTGGGCACGTACACCACGCTGCTCATCGCGGTGGTGTTCGCGTCGATGGCGTACTCGATGCAATTCGGCGGGTCCGTGGCCACCGGTGCGCGCAACATGTGGGGCTATTCCACCGCAATGTTCATGGGGCAATGGGGCCTATTCATCCTGCTTGGCATCTACCTCTTCGCACCCGTATTCGGCACCGAGCCGTGGTTCGGCATGATGCTGCCCGTCGGCTTCGTCGGCGGCTTCGGCACCGCAGCGGCCGTCGGCTCCGCGCTTGAGGAGATCGGCGTTGAAGGCGCATCCTCTCTCGGCTTCACCTCCGCCACCGTGGGCACCCTCGTGGCGATTGTCGGCGGCGTGATCATGGCCAACTGGGGCATCCGCAAAGGCAAGGCGTCCCAGCTCGCGGGCGATCTTCCCGACGACCTGCGCACCGGCTACATCCGCAACGAGGAAGAACGCCCCTCCATCGGCAAAGCCACCACCAACCCGTCGTCCATCGAACCGCTCGCACTGCACGCCGGCTTCATCGTGTTCACCGTGCTCATCGCGTACCTGCTGAACACGCTGATCAAGGGGCAGTGGCCAAACGTGTCCATTCCGCTGTTCGCCATGTCGTTCGTGGTCGGCCTCATCGGTCGCCTTGCCTTGCGACTCGCCGGCCGCCCGAACTACCTCGACGGCTCCACCATCAACTCCATCTCCGGCGCCGCCACCGACTACATGATCGCCTTCGGCATCGCGTCTATCGTCCCCGCCGCACTCGCCGGCTACTGGCAGGCCCTGGTTGTCATGTTCGTCCTGGGTACCGTGTTCTGCGTGGTCTGGATGCTGTGGGCCGGCCCGACCTTCTTTGGCGAAAACTGGCTCGAGCGTGGCCTGTTCGGCTGGGGCTGGGCCACCGCCGCCGTGGCCACCGGCATCGCGCTGCTCAAGATGGTCGACCCGAAACTCAAGTCCGGCACCCTCAACGAGTACGGCGTGGCCTACGTTGGCTTCGCCCCCTTCGAGATCGGCATGACCATCCTCGCACCGATCGCCGTCATCGCCGGCTTCACCACCGGTTTCGGCTGGGTGTCCTTCGCCGTCGCCGTGGGCGTGGTCGTGCTCGCCTACGTGCTCAAGTGGGTGCCCGTGCGTAACGACGACCGCAGCGCCGCCCCGGCAAGGGAGTAGCTACACGGGTTTCCTTTTAAGCACTGAATGGATGTATTGCTGCCCCGCTAGCCAGGATGCGGCAGCGGGGTTCATTGAATGCATAAGGCGTGCGGATATTCGATGAACACGGATCAATTGCCCAGGGTCAAGCAGCGGTTCTAGATGGCTTGCACGATTTCGTGCGTGCCGTACTGCATTTGCCCACTGGTAAATGACAGCGGGATTAGCGCTCTGGAATTCGGAAGCGTTCCGAGCAGTAAATGCATGCTTGAGAGTCTCGTCCCAAATCCGCATCCGGGGATTTTGAGGAGAAGAAACCTGGGGTTGAGGCAAGATGAAAAGCCATGAACCGAAAGGCAAAGCCGCGACAAGGTCGTCATGAGAAGGATTCGGCTTTGCACAATTGCCAAGTTCGTCTCGTAGGGCTGGTTCCGCTTTTTGCCAAAGTGGCCTTTTGCGTGGTGGCGAAATAATCTGGCGAAGTCGAGGTGCAGGATCCTTTAGCCAGTCCCTTGTGTACGCACAAGTACGGTTTGGATCATTAACCGGTTGGGATGCATTCCAAGTTTGAAGGCGTGAATTGATGCTGTTTCTGAGTTGTACTTCGACCATACCTGTGGTCGCAGCGACAGCTCCCGCCATCTCGATATTCCAAAGGTAGAGCAGAAGTGCTTGTTTTTCTGAGCCCCCGGCTGCCTGTATGTAAGTTTTGAAGCGAGGGTCAGAAAGAGCACGCGTAATCGAATATGTAGTTTGCTTCTGCACAAAACTATATATACAGTTGGTTCTCACAAGACGGGTTAAAATCCGGTAATTAAGAGAATGTCCGCTAGGTGCAGTCGCGCCCAGCGGCTTTCTTTTTGTCGCTTAACCCGTAACAACCGTGAGGCAAACGCGCCCCTGATCGTCTAGCTGCGTTTTTGTGCAACTAGACGATCTTTCTTTTATCGACCATCGTTTCCATCATCACCTGGGGAAACATTTTCGACGAAAGCTGATCGTCTAGCACGCACTGCCGCGCAACTAGACGACCAGCACTAAGGGCGTCGCGTTGATCGTTAGACTGAGTCGTTATGGAAATGGGGTATGAAGAGATCGTCCAGCGCCTTTTGGAGAAGAGTAAAGAAGCCTTCATTCTTGCGTTGGAGCTTTACAACCGTCCGACTCTGAAATATCACGCTGAGTCCTGCTCGATATTTCTTTGTAATGCTTGGGAGCTCATGCTCAAGGCGTACTTAGTCAAAGAACGAGGAGTCGAGGCTATCTACTACCCCGATGAGCCGGGGAAGACAATCGCGCTTGCGGATTGCCTGAAGAAAATTTTTACGAACGACAAAGATCCATTACGGGTGAACATGGCTGAGATCATCCGCTTCCGTAACATCAATACGCATTTCATTACTGACGAGTATGAGATCTTTATCGGTCCATTCCTGCAGAAGTCAGTGATGAACTATGCAGACAAACTGCTCGAGCTGCATGGCGAGTCTGTAAGTGAATTAATTCCGGAAAATCACCTCACGCTTGCTGTGCGTCGTGGTGCTATTGATCCCGACGTAATCCGGGCAAAATATGAACCACACGTCGCGGAGAAGCTCCTAAAAATGAGACAGTTTGCAGCAGACGCGGCTGGTACAGGTGAAGGGGGAGCCGCTGCTGCGATTTATGAGACGAACCTCCGCATCGTCAAGAAGTCGAAGGATGCTGATCTCAATGTCTACATCGATAGCGATGCTGATGCGGGCATTGCCATTGTCAAGGATGTCCGCGATGCAGCTAGTTACTATCCATACACCAAAAAATTGGCGGTTAACGAGGTGCTCAAGCGCCTCGCTAAGTCGAAGACAACCATCTATCACCGTGGAGAAAAACGCAGATTTAACAAATATGACTTCGACCTCTTCATCAAGGTTTTTCAACTCCGGGACGATGAACGATACGCCTACGACCGCAGTACGGCTGGTGAGAATGCGACAATGTGGACATATTCTCAGCAGGCCGTCGAGCTAGTAGTTGGTTATCTGCAGAAGGACCCAGAAGGGTGCCTCGACGCACTTAAGAGAAAAGCAGGAAAATAAAAACGCCAACCCTCGGAGCAAAGGAGTTCTCAGGCCGAAGCCCTACTCCCATTCGGGAACCCAGCTTTATCCTTCTCGGGTTGGCGCTGTAGTCATAATGCTAATTGCACATGTTGTCTTGCACAACACTTATTTGCCTATCGGGGAGCAGTGTTGGGCAAAAAACATGAGGTAAAAACGTTGAAAAACGTGTCTTCAAAGCCCTTTGGTCTTTTAAAGGAGCTGGCCTCCCCCTGATCGTCTAGCTGCTCTTTTGCGCGACTAGACGATCTTTCTTTTATCGACCATCGTTTCCATCATCACCTGGGGAAACATTTTCGACGAAAGCTGATCGTCTAGCACGCACTGCCACGCAACTAGACGACCAGCGAAAACACCCCACCAACCCCACCTTGAGCTATCCCCGCGCAACTTTTTTCGTGTTGACAGGAACAGACTCAACTTCTCGTGCGTTACACATAGTGCGAAACAAAATTTAGGCACGAAAGGATGATGTGATATGGCATCGAAGTACACACAGAAAACGCAGGAGGCTTTGCAGCAGGCGCAGATGCGTGCGTCGGCTGCGGGGAACCCGGATATGCGCCCGGCTCATGTGCTTGAGGCGTTACTGAAGCAGGACGGCGGCATTGCTGCCCCGGTGCTCAAGGCCACGGGTGTGGATCCGGAGACGGTGGCGCGCGAGGCTGGCGAGCTGATTAGTGGTTACCCGAGCGCGGAGGGCCAGGGCATGGCCAACCCGGGGATTAATAGGGATCTGCAGACGGCGCTGAGTGTTGCGCAGGATCTTGCAAGTGAACTTGGGGACGAGTACGTTTCCGCCGATGTTCTCCTCGCCGCGGTTGCGAAGGGTAAGGACGATGCGGCTGAGTTGCTGCAGAAGCGTGGCGCAACGTTTGAGGCGCTCAAGGAGGCGTTCCCGTCGGTTCGTGGTGGCAAGAAGGTCACCTCGGAGAATCCGGAGGATCAGTTCCAGGCGCTGCAGAAGTACTCGACGGACCTGACTGCTCGTGCGCGTGAGGGCAAGATTGATCCGGTGATCGGCCGCGATTCGGAGATTCGCCGTGTGGTTCAGGTGCTTTCCCGTCGTACGAAGAACAATCCGGTGCTGATCGGTGAGCCGGGCGTCGGTAAGACTGCGATCGTTGAGGGGCTTGCGCGCCGCATTGTGGCGGGCGACGTCCCGGAGAGCCTGAAGGGCAAGACCCTGATTTCGTTGGATCTTGGCTCGATGGTCGCGGGTGCGAAGTACCGCGGTGAGTTCGAGGAGCGTCTGAAGGCTGTGCTCGATGAGATTAAGGAGTCGAACGGCCAGATCATTACGTTTATCGACGAGCTGCACACCATCGTCGGCGCCGGCGCCACCGGTGATTCCGCGATGGATGCCGGCAACATGATTAAGCCGTTGCTGGCTCGCGGTGAGCTGCGTCTGGTCGGTGCGACGACGTTGGATGAGTACCGTCAGTACATTGAGAAGGATGCCGCCCTGGAGCGCCGCTTCCAGCAGGTTTACGTTGGGGAGCCGACGGTCGAGGACACGATCGGCATTCTGCGTGGCCTGAAGGAGCGCTACGAGGTGCACCACGGCGTGCGTATCCAGGACTCGGCACTGGTGTCGGCGGCGGAGCTTTCCAACCGCTACATCACGAACCGGTTCCTGCCGGATAAGGCGATCGATCTTGTGGACGAAGCCGGCTCCCGCCTCCGTATGCAAATCGATTCTTCCCCGCAGGAGATTGATGAGCTGGAGCGTATTGTTCGTCGTCTAGAAATCGAGGAGATCGCGCTGCAGAAGGAGTCCGACGCGGCGTCGAAGCAGCGCCTCGAGCACCTGCGCGAGGAACTCGCTGACCAGCGTGAACGTCTCGGTGAGATGAAGGCTCGTTGGGAGAACGAGAAGGCTGAGGTGAACAAGGTCCAGTCCGCGAAGGAGGAGCTCGAGCGTCTGCGCAACGAGTCCGAGATTGCGGAGCGCGACGGCGACTACGCCAAGGTCTCCGAGCTGCGCTACGGGCGCATCCCCGAACTGGAGGCGGAGGTAGCCAAGGCGGAGTCTGAGGCCAGCAACAAGACGATGCTGGAGGAGGAAGTCACGCCGGACATCATCGCCGATGTCGTCTCTTCCTGGACGGGCATTCCGGCCGGCAAGATGATGCAGGGTGAGACCGAGAAGCTGCTCAACATGGAATCTGTGCTGGGTGAGCGTGTCGTCGGCCAGAAGGAAGCCGTCGTCGCGGTGTCGGACGCGGTGCGTCGCTCCCGTGCGGGCGTGGCGGATCCGAACCGTCCGATCGGCTCGTTCCTCTTCCTCGGCCCGACGGGTGTGGGTAAGACGGAGTTGGCCAAGTCGCTTTCGGAGTTCCTTTTCGACGACGAAACCGCAATGATCCGCATCGACATGTCCGAATACGGTGAGAAGCACTCGGTTGCGCGCCTGGTCGGTGCCCCTCCGGGATACGTCGGCTACGACGCTGGCGGCCAGCTCACTGAGGCTGTTCGTCGTCGTCCGTACTCGCTCGTGCTTTTCGACGAGGTAGAGAAGGCCCACCCCGACGTCTTCGACGTGCTTCTCCAAGTGCTGGACGAGGGTCGCCTCACCGACGGCCAGGGCCGCACGGTCGACTTCCGCAACACGGTGGTGATCCTGACCTCCAACCTGGGCGCCGGTGGCGACCGCGACCAGATCATGGAGGCTGTGAAGCGCCACTTCAAGCCGGAGTTCATCAACCGTCTCGACGACGTTGTGGTGTTCGACCCGTTGAGCAAGGACCAGTTGGTCGGCATCGTCGACATCCAGCTGGAGGGCCTGGCCGAGCGTCTCGCCGCCCGCCGCCTGGTGCTGGAGGTGTCGGATTCGGCGAAGTCCTGGCTCGCAGATCGCGGCTACGACCCGGCCTACGGCGCTCGTCCGCTGCGTCGCCTGATCCAGCAGGCCATCGGTGACCGTCTGGCGAAGAAGTTGTTGGCCGGTGACATCCGCGACGGTGACACCGTCCATGTCGATGTTGCCGACGGCGGCGAGTTCCTCGACGTCACTGCTGGCGTCAGCGCCGCTTAGTTCGGTGCTGTCGCTGTAAGCCCAGGTCGGGTGGAGAAAATCCGCCCGGCCTTTTCTTCTACCGGCCCCATTTTCCTAAACATTTGTCGCTTAATGAAAACGTGTTTCAATTCACTCGACGTACCCCGGTGTGAGCCGTATCATTCATGACGACCGTCCCCTTTAGGAAAGGAGCACCACATGTCCACCCCAACTTCTATGCGCGCAGCAGTTGCCGAACAGTTCGGCCCAACCGTCAATGTCAAGGAAATCGACCTTCCCAAGCCGGGCCCGTTCCAGGCACTGGTGAAGCTCTCCGCCAGCGGCATCTGCCACACCGACCTCCACGCAGTGGAAGGTGACTGGCCGGTGAAGCCGGCTCCGCCGTTCGTGCCTGGTCACGAGGGCGTCGGTGAGGTCATCGAGTTGGGGCCGGGTGAGCATTCGGTCAAGGTTGGCGACATGGTCGGCAACGCTTGGCTCTGGTCCGCATGTGGTGAGTGCGAGTTCTGCCGCACCGGCCGTGAGACGTACTGCAAGCAAGCAGAATACGGCGGCTACACGGTGAATGGATCCTTTGGTGAGTACATGCTCGTGGATACGCGCTACGCCCCGCGCATCCCGGAAGGCGCCGACCCGGTCGAGGTCGCACCGATCCTCTGCGCTGGCGTCACCGTGTACAAGGGCCTGAAGGAAGCGCAGACGAAGCCAGGCCAGTTCATGGTCATCTCCGGCATCGGCGGCCTCGGCCACCTTGCGGTGCAGTACGGCGTGGCCATGGGCATGCGCGTGATCGCAGTGGACATTGCCGACGAAAAACTGGAACTGGCCAAGGAACTCGGCGCCGAGTTCACCGTCAATGCGGCGAACACTGACCCGGGTGAGGCTGTGCAGGAGTTCACGGACGGCGGCGCCCACGGCGTGCTGGTCACGGCGGTGCACCCGGCTGCATTCGGCCAGGCCATCGCGATGTGCCGCTCCAACGGCACGATCGTCTTCAACGGCCTGCCTCCGGGGGAGTTCCCGGCACCGATCTTCGACATCGTGCTGCGCGGCATCACCATCCGCGGCTCGCTGGTCGGCACCCGTCAGGACATGGCGGAGGCGCTCGACTTCTACGCCCGCGGCGAGGTGAAGCCGCATGTCACGGCGTGCGAGCTCGACGACGTGAACAAGGTGTTTGAGGACATGCGCAACGGCAAGATCGCTGGCCGTATGTCCATCAAGTACTAGGCGTTCCGCTCTTCGCCTGTGGCGTGTTTTTCTGTACACTAGCCGACAGACCGTCTTGATAGACCTTGTCTTCGGCGGTGAGGGTCTTGTTGAAGCATTTGTTGCTTGCAAGGCCCTCGTTTCGTTTAGCACTGTGACTTCGTCGAAGGGGGCGACGGCGCACAGCCACCGAAAGCCCACAAACCAACAACCCTTCCACCAACCCTTCCAACAATCCGGCCACTCCGCGATACACTGCCCTTTATGCAGCCGACTACGACGATTCTCACCCGTGTTGTCATTCCTGGTGTGGAGAGTGAGCAGCTTCGGGCTCAGCAGATTGGGTCGAATTTGTTTGTGGTGGCGAGTGTGCCGTTCGTCGATACGACGCTCGCATTGGGGGACATTGTGGAGTGCGTGCTGGTTGGGGGTGCGTTCCACGTGGATCGTGTGGTGGTGCGTGGGGGCGCGTCGACGGTGCGTGTGTTGCCGGAGGATGAGAGTCCGCAGGAGATTGCGGCGACGCTGCTGGCGTTTGGTTGTCGCGTGGAGTTGGGCCCTGGTGGCATGTTGGCGGCGAGCATTGGTGCGGATTGTCCGCGCGAGGGAATCGCGGAGTGGCTTGGCGGTTTGGCGGAGCAGGGTGCGATTCAGCTTGCTCCGGGCTACATGGCTTAGCAGCGGCACCAACCGCCTTACACCGCGCCCCGACCCTGAAACCTCGTTACACTTGCGCGCATGAGCGTTTTCGTTTCTGCCGCGGATCTCAATGAACGTATTCAGGCTGGCCTGAAGCAGACCGTTATTGCTTCGCTGTGGGAGCCGGAGGCCGGTAAGGCGTGGTCGAAGTTTCAGTCCGAGCATGTGCCGACGGCGTTGTTTTGTGATCCGTCGTCGCAGTTGGCGGGGCTGCCGGGGCGCAAGGCGGGGCGTAACCCGTTGCCGGCGTTTGGTGTGGTGAAGAAGGCGGTTGCGAATTGGGGGATCGAGGAGGATCGCCCGGTGTACATCTACGACGGTGGCAACGGGCTGTTCGCGGCGCGCACGTGGTGGATTTTGCGTTGGGTGGGCGTGACTGATGTGCACATCGTGGATGGTGGGTTTGCGGCGTGGAAGCGCGAGAAGCTCCCCACGGTGGCGGGTCCGGGTGGCATTGTGGTGCCGCGCGAGCCGGAGCGCCTGGAGCCGGGGAGTATGCCGACGGCGTCGATGGAGGATGTCCGCGAGTTTGAGGGCATGATCCTGGACGCGAGGAGCGCGCGCCGTTTCGCAGGCCGCCGCGAGATCCTGGACCTGCGCGCGGGTCACATTCCGGGTGCGGTGAATCTGCCGGTGACAGATCTTTTCGACGACACCACGCACCTGATCAAGGACACCAACACCATCCGCGGCCGCCTGGCGGAGGTCGGCATTACCCAGAACACGGACCCGCAGAGCGTGATTACGTATTCGGGTTCGGGCAACCACTCGGCGAAGTTGTTGGCGGCGATGGAGCACGCTGGCCTGCCGGTGTTGACGCACTATGTGGGCGGTTGGTCGCAGTGGAGTGCGAATAAGGAGAACCGCGTGGTTACGCGTGTTTAGCGTGTCGTGTCGGCGGGCGCTGTAACATCGTCGCTGATGATTGCTGTGCTGTTAGTTCTCGCGTTTGTGGCGCTCGCCGCTGGTGTTGCGCTGTTTGTCGCTGATGCGCGTGAACGAAGCCCACGGCGTACGTGGGCGCGGCAGCACGGGTTTACGTTTGCCAAGGTAGACGATCTGCTGGCGGCGGAGTGGCGCCGTGGTGCGGCGTCTGCGGGGGCGACGGCGCGCGAGGTCGTGTCGGGCTCCGCGTTCGGCCATGATCTGCATTTGGCGGATTTGGGGGAGACGACGGTGCTTGCGGTACCCACCGGCCGCGAGGCGGATGTTGTGGTGGATATGCGCCGCGACGGGTTCGAGCCGACACAGCGCGACGATGACCTGGTGGAGGCCACCCGCGAGGGTGCGTTCACGGTCCATGCCACGAGTGTTGGCCCTGCGCGCAGGCTTATCGACGACCGCGTGCGCACCGCCCTATCCACCCTCCCGCCCGCAGTCAACGCGGTGTGGTTCGAGGGGGCGTGGGTGATTGCCCAGTTCGCGCCGGGGTCAACGGCGCAGGATTGGGATGCGTCGTTGGCCGCGGTGGCGCTGCTGGCGGATGCTGCGCGCACACTCCCGCCGGTCGAGGATGCTCCGTTGTGGGTGGGGGAGGAGAAGGTGCAGGGGGTCGTCGAAAAGCAAGCGGGCCCTGAGCGGCCGGAAGATCCGGTGGAGCTGCCCACGCGGGTCACGGGTGGGGAGCGCGGTGAGGTCGAGGAGCGCGATCTTGGTGGCGACGATGTTGCCGCGATTGCTGGCGACGAGCGCACCGGCACCGACCTGACACGGGTAAAGCGTGTGCAGGGACCGTCGTCGATTTTTGATTCTGAGGAGAAATGATGAAAGAACAACTTGCTGAACTGGTCAAAGAGCTTGCCGTGGTGCACGGGAAGGTAACGCTGTCGTCGGGCAAGGAGGCTGATTACTACGTGGATCTGCGTCGCGCGACGCTGCACCACGAGGCCAGCCCGCTGATCGGCAAACTGCTGCGTGAACTGACCGCTGATCTGGACTTCGACGCTGTTGGCGGCCTGACCCTGGGCGCGGACCCAGTGGCTACTGCCGTGATGCATGCGGAGGGGCGCCCGATCGACGCGTTTGTGGTGCGCAAGGAAGCGAAGAAGCACGGTATGCAGCGCCGCATCGAGGGCCCGTCCATCAAGGGCAAGCGCGTGCTGGTGGTGGAGGACACCACCACGACCGGCAACTCCCCGCTGACCGCCGTGGAGGCCTGCCGTGCGGAGGGCGCCGAGGTGGTTGCGGTGGCCACGGTGGTCGATCGTGCGACGGGTGCGGACAAGGTGATTGCGGACGCCGGCCTGGAGTACCGCTACCTGCTGGGCCTGGAGGATCTCGGGCTTGCCTGAGTTAGATAACGGGAAGGGCCCGACCGAGTGGATGGAGGGCCGCCACGGTGTGGGCCCCTGGGAGGGCGAGTGGCCGGATGATCCGCGCTACGACCCGGAGTACCTCGAACACGGCGACACCCGAAACGTTGTCGATGCCTACCGTTACTGGTCGCTGGACGCGGTCGTCGCAGATCTGGATACGCGCCGGCACCCGTTCCATGTCGCGATTGAGAACTTTGAAAACGACATGAACATCGGCACGGTCGTGCGCACCGCGAACGCGTTTCTGGCCAAGGAGGTCCACATCGTGGGCCGGAAGCGTTGGAACCGGCGCGGCGCGATGGTGACGGACCGCTACCAACATATTCGTCACCACGAAACGGTCGCGGATCTCATCGAGTGGGCGAACGGCGAGGGCATCGCTGTCGTGGCCATCGATAACACCCCCGGATGCGTACCCCTGGAAACAGCCGAGCTGCCCCGCGAGTGCGTGCTCCTCTTCGGGCAGGAAGGCCCCGGCGTGACCGAGGCCGCCCAGGAGGCGGCGGTGATGACCTGCTCAATCGCCCAATTCGGCTCGACGCGCTCGATTAACGCGGGCGTGGCGGCGGGGATCGCCATGCATGCCTGGATCCGCCAGCATGCAGACCTGTCTCACGCGTGGTAGCAAAACGGCGCGGTCTGGCAATATAACAGGCAAAATAACTGGCAACACACGTGGAAACGTCACTACTTAGAGGAGACATCAGTGCCTGAAACCTGGGCGCATCGTGCTGATTTGGCGGAATCGGCAATTACTGAACGTCACGCCCAGAAGCTCTGGATGTTGCCGAAGACCAACATGGCCGTCGTCGCCTGGCCGCCGGGGCTGAAAGACAAGCTGTTTTGGCACTGGCACTACTGGTGGCAGGCGCAGTACCTGGATTGCCAGGTGGATGCGGCGATGCGACGTCCGACGAAGACGCGTCGGCGCCGGATCCTCCAGACGATGCGCACGATCCAGGGGCGTAGCCGCGGCCGCTTGACCCGCAACATTTACTACGACGACAAAGCGTGGCTCGCGCTTGCTTGGGCGCGTGCGGGGCAGTTGCCGAAGAATAACGGCAAGGTGTCGTCGAAACGCTCGAAGGTGCTCGAGGATCTGGAGTTTGACCTGCTCTCGGGCATCGACCCGGTGGTGGGCGTGCTGCCGTGGCGTACGGGGGAGACGTTCTACAACATTCCGTCGAACGCGACCGCCGCGATGGTGTTCGCGCGCACGGGCCGGTTGGATAAGGCGCGCGAGATCGTCGACTGGATCTTTGACAACCTGGTGCGCGAGGACGGTCTGCTCAGCGACGGTGTTCGGATGCGCATGTCGGGGCCTGAGGTCGTCGATAAGATTTACACCTACAACCAGGGCACGGTGCTCGGCGCGAGCCTGGAGATCGCGCTCGCGCTGCGCGAGGATGTCGGCCTGGCCCACGACGAACCCATCGACTCGTTCGAGAACTCGGAGCGCGCCGATGCTTCCATGTTCTACATCACCCACATCCGCGCGATCGTGCAGGCCATCGCACTGGAGATGGCCACCCCGCACGGCGTGCTGCTGAGCCCACCGGAGGAGTCCGGCGAGGGCGACGGCGGCCTGTTCAAGGGCATCCTCGCGCGCTACCTCGCCGACGTGGCCACGCGTCTGCCGGAGGATTCGAAGGAGAACATCGCCACGAAGAAGATCGCGGCGCGCCTGGTCATGCAGTCCGCCGAGTCGCTGTGGTCGCACCGCCTGGAGGTCGACGGCCTGCCGGTTTTCGCCGCGGAGTGGACCGAGGATGCGCGGCTGCCGCATAACTATGGGTTGGGGCCGGCGTCGATTAGCGAGGCCGTGGGGCTCGTGCGTATCGACGAACGCGACCTCTCCGTCCAACTCTCCGGCTGGATGCTGCTTGAAGCAGCGGCGAAGGTGTCTGCAGCAATGGCGTAAAACGGGCATACTGGTGTGCGTAAACGGTCCCAATCCCAGGAGGATTTTCATGCCTATCGCAACCCCCGAGGTCTATAACCAGATGCTGGATTCCGCCAAGAAGGGCGGCTACGCGTTTCCAGCGATTAACTGCACGTCTTCGGAGACGATCAACGCGGCCATCAAGGGGTTCGCGGAGGCGGAGTCGGACGGCATCATTCAGTTCTCCATCGGTGGCGCGGAGTTTGCGTCTGGTCAGGCTGTGAAGAACAAGGTGACGGGCGCGAAGGCGTTGGCTGCGTTTGCGCATGAGGTGGCGAAGCATTACGACGTCAACATTGCGCTGCACACGGATCACTGCCAGAAGGAAGTGCTGGATGACTATGTGCGTCCGCTGATTGCGTACTCCCAGGAGCGCGTGGACGCTGGCGAGTTGCCGTTGTTCCAGTCCCACATGTGGGATGGTTCCGCGGTTCCTATCGACGAGAACCTGGAGATCGCCCAGGAACTCCTTGCTAAGGCTCGCGCTGCGAACATCATTCTCGAGGTGGAGATTGGTGTCGTCGGTGGTGAAGAGGACGGCGTTGAGGCGAAGGCCGGCGCGAACCTGTACACCTCGGAGGAGGACTTCGCCAAGACCGTTGATGCCCTGGGTACCGGCGAGAATGGCCGCTACCTGCTGGCTGCCACCTTCGGCAATGTCCACGGCGTGTACAAGCCGGGCAACGTGAAGTTGCGCCCCGAGGTCCTGGATATGGGCCAGAAGGTTGCGGAGAAGAAGCTCGGCCTGGCTGAGGGCACGAACCCGTTCGACTTCGTCTTCCACGGCGGCTCCGGCTCCGAGAAGGAGAAGATCGAGGAGTCCTTGCGTTACGGCGTGATCAAGATGAACGTGGACACGGATACTCAGTACGCGTTCACTCGCCCGGTTGTGTCGCACATGTTTGAGAACTACGACGGTGTGCTCAAGATTGATGGCGAGGTGGGCAACAAGAAGATGTACGACCCGCGTTCCTACCTGAAGAAGGCCGAGAACGCTATGGCTGCGCGCGTCATCGAGGCGTGCCAGGACCTCCACTCGGTGGGCAAGTCGGTTTCCAAGTAAGCCACTGCTTATCGACGACACCACCTCCCCGGGCCCCACAGCCCAGGGAGGTTTTCCCTTTCGGGCCTAAGCTGTTTAACCATGGCTAAGCAGAGGATGGGCACGCGCGCGCGTCTGCAGTTGGTTGATAAGTCGCTGCAGTCGCGGGTGAAGCGTGTGCGGAAGCGGTTGTTGCCGATTTTGCAGATCGCCTTGGCCGCCGGGTTCGCGTACTACATTGCGCACGACGTGATGGGTCACGCCCGGCCGTTTTTCGCCCCGATTGCCACGGTGATCATCATTGGCATGACGGGCGGCGACCGTGTGTCGAAGTCGGTGGAGATGGCCATGGGCTGCGTGCTCGGCGTGCTGGTGGGCGACCTGATTTTCTACCGGCTCGGCGCCGGCGGCTGGCAGATCGCGGTGATTGTCGCCGGGTCGTTGTTGATCGCGTCGTTTTTGAGCAAGTCAGTTCTGGTGAATAACCAGGCCGCGATCGGTTCGATCCTGATCGCGACAATCATGCCGCCTGGTAGCGAGTTCACCGGCGTGGACCGCACTATCGACGCCATCATCGGCTGCCTGATTGCAATGGCAGTCATCGCCCTGGTGCCTCAGGCTCCGATGTCGGAGGCCCGCGCGGAAGTGTCCAAAGTGATGGGCATCGTCTCTTCGGTTCTCGACGACGTGGCCACCGGCCTCCGCGAACGCAACCCCAACATCATTGATGAGGCCCTCGAGCAGATCCGTGGCACCCAAACGGGTATCGATGACCTGGCTGCCGCGATCAAGTCCGGCGAAGAAGCCAGCCGTGTCTCCCCGTTTTTGTGGGGCACTCGCCGCTACATCAACTCCCTGGCACGCGTGATCCCGCCGGTGGATAACGCGGTGCGTACCTCCCGTGTGCTCGCGCGCCGGGCTCACGTTCTTGTCGAGGACAGCGACACCATCACCGAACAACAAATCGAGCTCTTGGACACCTTGTCCCGCGTCTGCCTCGAACTTTCCGAGGTCTACGACGTGAACTCCCGCGTCGCCCAAGCCACCGTCATCCCGGAGTGCGTCAACGAGTTGCGTGCTGCGGGCCAGGCCGCCGGCATGGATATCGTCCCCAAGGATGCCGTCCTGTCCGCCTACGCCATCCTCGCGCAGACCCGCTCCCTGATCGTGGACCTGCTGATGGTGTGCGGCATGTCCCGCGAGTCCGCCCTCGCCGCCCTGGTGCCTACTTCCACGACGCCGAAGTACGAGCCCGAAACCTTCGACTTCGACTAGTTTCACGCCGCCCTGTTGCCGGCGCCGGTGAGCCGCCCTTCCGCCGCGCCGCCCTGTTGCCCGCCCTGCTCCCTGATCGTCTAGCTCCCTCGCGGCACAACTAGACGATCTCGCCGCTACCGAACATCATGTGCAATATCACCTGGGAAAACTTCGAACCCGAATGCTGATCGTCTAGTAGGGAGCCTAGCCGAGCTAGACGATCAGCAAAACGAACAGCAAAAAGCCCCGGTTAGGAACATTCCCAACCGGGGCGAAAGCCAGGGGCGAACGCCAGGGGCGAAAGCCAGGGGCTAAACCCCTATACAGGTTTTACTTGTTGTCTTCGACGACGCCGTCGGTCTCGAAGCGCTCCTTGCGCACCTCTTCAGAGACGCGCTCGGTGTCGCGGACGGTGTCCTTCTCCAGGGAAACCTTCTCTACCGGGACGGATTCCTTGGATACGGTGACGCGGTCCTCGTGAAGCGTGACGGATGCTTCCTGCTCACCGATGTTGCCGTCGTAGTTTGCGCGGTCTGCGTCGGTGATCGGCTCGCGTACGATGCGGACTTCCTCGCGCTCGACCGGGACCTCGACGGTTTCGGTCTCCTCGACGACGTACTTACGCAGGCTGACCTGGCCGGATTCGACGCGGTCCTTGGAGACGTTGAGCTGCTCCTCGGAGCGGATCAGTTCGCCGTCGACGTCGGTGGTGCGGTCTGCGGCAGCGGCGCGCTCATTATCGACGACACCACGCTCACCGGCACCAGCACCAGCACCCGCGGCACCAGCACCCGCAGCACCAGCAGCACCGACACCGGCACCAGCAGCGGCATGCTTACCGGTCTCGTAGGTGGTCACGTCCTCGGTGGCCTCCAGGCCGTAGTGGCGGTAGAAGGCGTCCTGGTCCTGGGTGGTCAGGTGGCCGTTTTCGTCGAGATCCGGTGCGTCCTCGATGCGGTCCTTGGAGAATGCGAGGTGCAGGTCGCCGTCGCGAAGCGTGTGGCCACGCAGCGGGACGATGGAGTCGCCGCCACCGAAGAGGCCGTGGCTAACGGAGACGAAGTCCGGCTGGCCGGTGGAGTCGTTGACGTAGACGTCCTTGACGCCGCCGACTTTGTCGCCGTTGACGTCGTATGCGGTTGCGTTTGCAAGATCCTCGATGCGGTTGAGGTTAGTCATTGTTGTTTCTCCTTTTGATTTGTTGTTGCGAGAACGATTCCGACCGTAACGACGATCAACCGTTCTGGCAGCGGACCCAACCAGAGCCTCGAAAAGTAGAACGGGTGTTCGAGCGACAAACACGACAAGTTCAGGTAGTCCCATGGAAACCGCCAACAGCCAGCGGAAACGAAAATCTGAAAGGTGGCAAAACGTTCAGCGAAATGAACGCAATGTGTCAGTTAGGTAACAGCGAGCTACCAATCGCATAGAGAAAACGCGAAATGTGAAGTCCGCCAGAGCGTGAATATAATTCCTGAAACTATGCCGAACGGACCGCTTGGATGTCGCGCAGGTGGCGGTAGAAGGTGACGCGGGAGACGGGCCGGGGGCGCAGGTGGTCGTCGATACGCACTGCGATCTCATTGCCGCCGGATTGCAGGGCGCGCCCGGTGAGGGTGCGGCTGCCGTCGAGGCGTGCGACGGGTTGGCGGCGTAGGAAGCGGCGGGTGGGTACGAGTGGGCTGGTGAAGGGGGCGGCGGCGATGCCGGGCGCGTCGACGGTGGGCACGAGGCGTGCGCCGTATTCGACGCCGGGGTGGACCAGCACGTCCGAGTCGACGACGACTTCGCCGTAGTAGGGCGTGGCGCCGTCGTCAGTAAAGAGCTCCGCGGAACCTGCGACGACCTCACCGAAGTCGGTGCGGATGCAGGGGATGGGCCGCACGGGCCCGTCCACGGCAAGGTCCACAGACCCCGCGCCCCAGAGCACCGCCGCGGGCGATTGCGGATCCGCGGGCACGTACCCGACCTCCACCCACATGCAATCCGCGCGCATCAGGCGGGTGAGCACGAGCCCGAGGGCACGGTCGCTGCCGGACACCACAACACGCAACGGCTCAGAGGGTTGCTGTGGCGCAAACGTGGGTGCGCCGAGGTGGTCGACGGCGGGGTTTTTCTGGATCTCGTCAAGCGACGGGGTGGGATCTGAGGGGAGCACTTCGCGCGCGATGGCGTCGAGAAACTTGAGGTCGCGCTGGGTGGGGTGCGCGGGGAGTTGGAACGTTTCTGCGCCCGGAATTGAGGGTTCGGGGGACGCGCCGCATGCGCAGTGGATGAGCCGCATGGCGCTCACGGTACAATATGCCCGTTCATACGCCATATTTAAGGAGTGCGTGATGTCCGCCATCATCATCGTGGGCGCCCAGTGGGGCGACGAGGGCAAAGGCAAAGCAACTGACATTCTCGGCGGTCGGGTCGACTACGTGGTTAAGCCCAACGGCGGTAATAACGCTGGGCACACGGTGGTTGTCGGTGGGGAGAAGTACGAGCTGAAGTTGTTGCCCGCCGGCGTCCTGTCCGAAAACGCTACCCCGATTCTGGGCAACGGTGTGGTGGTGAACCTTGAGGCGTTGTTCGAGGAGATTGACGGCCTTGAGGCGCGCGGGGCGAATGCGTCGCGGTTGAAGATCAGTGCGAATGCGCATTTGGTGGCGCCGTATCACCAGCAGTTGGATCGTGTGCAGGAGCGTTTCTTGGGCAAGCGCGCGATTGGCACGACGGGTCGCGGCATCGGCCCGACCTACGCCGACAAGGTCGCGCGCGTGGGCCTGCGCGTGCAGGACGTTTTCGACGAGTCCATCCTGCGCCAGAAGATCGAGTCTGCGCTCGATGTGAAGAACCAGATGCTGGTCAAGATGTATAACCGTCGCGCGATTTCGGTCGAGGAGACGATGGATTACTTCGGTCGTTACGCGGAGCGCCTCGAGCCGATGGTGATTGATGCGGAGCGCATGCTTAACGACGCCCTCTCCGCCGGCAAGCACGTCCTCATGGAGGGCGGCCAAGCCACCATGTTGGACGTGGACCACGGCACCTACCCGTTCGTGACGTCCTCGAACCCGACCGCCGGCGGCGCGTGCGTGGGTGCGGGTATCGGCCCGACTCGCATCACGGGCGTGCTGGGCATTATCAAGGCGTACACCACCCGCGTTGGGGCGGGTCCGTTCCCGACGGAACTGTTTGACAAGTGGGGCGAGTTCCTGCAGGTCACCGGCGGTGAGGTCGGCGTGAACACCGGCCGCGTGCGCCGCACCGGCTGGTACGACAGCGTGATCGCGCGCTACGCCTCCCGCGTCAACGGCTTTACGGACCTGTTCCTGACCAAGCTCGACGTGCTCACCGGCATCGGCGAGATCCCGATTTGTGTGGCCTACGACGTGGACGGCAAGCGTTTCGACGAAATGCCGATGACCCAGACCGACTTCCACCACGCAACGCCGATCTACGAGACGATGCCGGCCTGGGACGAGGACATCACCGGCTGCCGCACCTTTGAGGAGCTGCCGCAGAAGGCCCAGGATTACGTGCTGCGCCTCGAGGAGCTCTCCGGCGCGCCGATCTCCTATATCGGTGTCGGCCCGGGCCGCGACCAGACCATCGTGCGCCACGACATCATGGAGCGGTAGGGAAAGTGGCACAGGGCGGACGTGATCTGGCCGATTATGTTGCCGCTGCCAGCCAAGAATGTAGCGTCACTGACCATCGGTTGTGCAACGGGCTACGGACTTGTGAAACACTAAGTGAGTTACTCGTTTCCTCGGCTGATCACTCAGAGGGCGTAGGGGCAGATTATGTGCACCTCCCGGGTGAGCCAACGAGCTGCTGGACGACTGCGCAGCTCCTTCGGCTTGTCTCGGACAATCTGCGGCGATTGAACGTCCCAGACAGGTTGCGTCGTGATACTCAAATCACGTCCGCACTTGGCAAGTTGGCCGATCGCGGTCTGTCCGCCGATGCGATCATCCGAACTGGATTCGGGCCGATGTTGATCGATTTTGTCCTTGAAGGAGCGTTAGCGTGCCGGCAGCTCGTGCTGGAAAAAGAACGCGGGAGTGATGAACTGCTTCTGGGAGAATGGGCTGATCTTCTTATTGCAAGTCCAGAGCTTCAAGGCGTAGCAGCAGGAGACCGGAGCTTGGCCCGAGCTAGGGCGATGAATGGGTCTTTTGTTCGGGAGGTGCAACGTTGGCTTCAAGAGGCGCCTATTGCGCATCTCGTTGGGTGGTGTTACTCAACAGACCAGTCTCTTGCCGATGATGAGGATCTGTTTTTGCTCAATGGCCGTGACGCAACGGTTTGGGTATGTGAGCGGTTTACAAAAACGTATCTAGACGAGTGGGCTAGTGAGTCCCTGCTGTGGGAGCTGACTTTCATAACGAAGCCCGGTGCGGTTCAGGGATTAGCCCAATTTGACGTTGGTCTTCTGGAGGAACGCAGAGTCTCTTTGTTTGATGTAACCCAAGAGCTCGCTAGGCGCGCGACTTCACAAATTGCGCCCTATCAGCGGGGGCCATTGGCTGAGCTGGAGAAAGCACAGAAATCCGTAATTGCCGCATTAGACAAAGGTGACGTGGACCAGGCGATCAACCTGGCAAGTGAAAACATAAACCTGTTTCCTAATGAGCCAGAGGTGAAGAGAAACTTCGGGTTCTGCATTATTGGAGAAAACCCGGAGCGCGCCTTGGAGACGTTGAAGCTCTACCAACCGGTAGAGGAGGGGTCGCTGGTCAGCACGCTCAATCATTTCAATCTCGTCGCCGCTTCATACCGCTGCAATAGGGATGCGCCACTAGAGAGTATCCAGTTTCTGATTGATGCTTTGCCCGCCGGTATGCCGACGGGATCGATGTGGTTGTGGGAGCCTGAAACCCTGAGGGATACGCCTACCGTTGTGCCGATTGAGTTGGAAGCGTGGAGGCGCCGCATGCTAAGAGTTCTGGGCTTGTTGGATCAGTGATTCCACCGGCAGGAGGAGATGGAGCGGTTCTCCTGGCATTTCATGAAAGTTAGCGTTATGGAGGTAGAACTGTTTTGCGCTTTCATCGTGTGCGTGGATGAGGATCGCTGCCGCACCGATTATCTCCGCTGCGGCGATCGCGCGTCTAAACATGTCCTGTAATAGGGATTTGCCTAGTTGTCTGCCTTGAGCGCGCGAATCGACAGCGAACCGCCCCAGAAGGATGATCGGAACATCCTTGGGACGGTTGTTGCGGAATCGCTTGGGCAGGGCATCTCGGCTGACTCCGCCCGATGCGAGAGCGTAGTAACCAACTACCTTGTCGTTAAGCGTTGTCACGTAGGTGACAGAATTGTTGGCGCGTTGGTTTTTCCAAGCGTTTTCTTTGAGCCACTTGTCTAGGCTTTCCACCCCGCAGGAGAAACCTGCAACATCATCTTCCTTTTCGATCGTTCGCGGAGGTTGGATGATGTCCCTAGTCAAGGTGGAACTCCTTTCCGAAGACGGAGTCGGATGCGAGAAGGCGCGCTAGTTTCGTGCCGTCGACGGGGGTATCGAGGGCTTTCTCGAATTTGGCGAAGTCTTCGTCGCTCAATTCGAACCAACGGCGATCGGCAAGAATCTTTTCCGCTTCGATCATTGCGCTGCCGAGCACGAAATCGGACACCGGAACATCCTGGGCTTCGGCGGCACTTCGTAGCGTCTCGTCCTGGACCTCTGTTGTCCTGAGGTGAAGTCGCTTAACTTTTGGCTGAGTCATAGGGACCACTGTCCTTACTTTTGTGTGGTGAGGTCTTCAAGCAACGTGTAGAACCTGTGCGCACAATGTACGCCAAGCTGCCTCGCGCCTCAAGTTGAGGGGTGAGAACGTGCGTTGATGGCACTATGTGATCGTCACCAACCCCACCGTCAGCAAGCGACCCTATGCAAAGTTTCACAACCTAAGAAAAGGGGGATTGCGGTGTGGGTTTTGCCATGTGGAGCGGTGCGAACGCTTTGAAGAAGCTTGAAGAATTAAAAGCATCCTCAAGACCGTCTACGGCAAGACCGATAACGAAGGCCGCTACACCCTGCGCTTTGGCAACTACGAGAAGGGCCAGGTCCGCGAGGATATCCTCAACCCGAACCACATGTTCGTGTGGGTGGAGAACAAGGACGGTGTGGTCCAGAACGGCTACACGGGCTTCCACACCCCGATCTTCCAGAAGTACAACGACGGCGGTAACTTCCGTGCATCAGCTGTCCCAGCTAGGAACGTCACTGTAACTTCTCGGATTGAGGACCAGGGCAAGCCTCGCTACGGCAAGCAAATTAACTCGATCTACAACGTTAACTACGCGGTCATGCCGTATACCCCGGTGTCGATCACGGCTGATTACAACGCGACGGATAAGCCAGCCGCGCCTGGCGTCACGGTGACCCCGGAGTTCCACGGCAATCTGTCCACGCTGCCGTCGAAGGTGGAGTGGCGTGACTCTAAGGGCAAGGTGCTCAAGGAGTGCGACCTCGACCAGTCCAAGGGCATCAAGGCCCAGGTTGCAGCGTGCACCTTCGACATCCCGGATGATGCGAAGAAGGGCGACTTCTTCAACGTGGTCCTGGTCTCTGGCGGCAATGATGTTTCCGCATGGACCGTGCTGGTCACCCGCGACGCGGACGAGTACACCCCGTCCTATGAGGACAAGCTCGTTGTCCCGGGCGAGGAGACGAAGTCTGCTCCGACCTTTACCAAGGTCGACGAGGATGGCAACGAGACCGAGGAGAAGGTCGACGCTCCGGAGGGCTCCAAGTTCGCAATTCCAGGGGACTTCAAGGCTCCTGAGGGCTACGTGGTCATTATCGACGAGAACACCGGCGAGATCACCGTGACCTTCCCGGACAAGTCCAAGTTGAACAAGGACACCGTTGAGGAATTCGACGTTCCGGTTGTTGTGACCTACCCGGATGGTTCCACCGACGACGCGACTGCGAAGTTCAAGCTGGACACCGATGGCGACGGCACACCTGATACCGAGGATCCAGACGATGACGGTGATGGCATCCCGGATGATAAGGAGATTGACGACGACACCAACCCGAAGGTTCCGAACCAGAACCTGGACTACGAGCCGGAGTACAAGGATGGTTCGGGTAAGCCTGGCGAGGACGTGACCGTTCCTGCTCCTGAGTTCAAGGACAAGGATGGCAACCCGACCACGCCGCCGGAGGGCACGAAGTTCACCCCGGGTGAGAATGTTCCGGACGGCGTGACCATCGATGAGAACACCGGTGAGATCACGGTGACCATCCCGGAGGATGCGAAGCCGGGTGACAAGATCACGGTTCCGGTGGTTGTGACCTACCCGGATGGTTCTAAGGACAACGTTGACGTCACTGTCACGGTGACCGACAAGGACGTTCCGGCTCCTGTCGATAAGGACGCTGACCTTTACGAGCCGTCCTACGAGGACAAGCTTGTTGTCCCGGGCAAGGAGACGAAGTCTTCGCCGACCTTCACCGACAAGGATGGCAAGGAGGCAACTGCTCCTGAGGGCTCGAAGTTCAAGATCACTGATGGTTTCACGGCTCCCGAGGGCTACGTGGTCACTATCGACGAGAACTCCGGCGAGATCACCGTGACGTTCCCGGATAAGTCGAAGCTCAACGCGGACACCGTTGAGGAGTTTGATGTTCCGGTGACGGTGACTTACCCGGACAAGTCCACCGACAGCACGACGGCGAACTTCAAGTTGGATACCGACGGTGATGGCACGCCTGATACCGAGGATCCGGACGATGACGGTGATGGCATCCCGGATGAGAAGGAGAAGGAAGACAAGACCAACCCGAAGGTTCCGAACCAGAACCTGGA
>NZ_KV803844.1:7075-7380 GCF_001811185.1 Corynebacterium sp. HMSC067D03 | reverse complement strand
CCGGATGGCACCACGTTCACTCCGGGTGAGAATGTTCCGGATGGCGTGACCATTGATGAGAACACTGGTGAGATCACGGTGACCATTCCGGAGAATGCGAAGCCGGGTGACAAGATCACGGTTCCGGTTGTTGTGACTTACCCGGATGGTTCTAAGGACAACGTTGATGTCACCGTCACCGTTGACAACCCGGATGCGAAGACTGCGGATGAGATCGAGCCGGAGTACAAGGACGGTTCGGGCAAGCCTGGTGAGGACGTCAAGGTCGAAAAGCCTGAGTTCAAGGACAAGGATGGCAACCCGAC
>NZ_KV803844.1:409-6975 GCF_001811185.1 Corynebacterium sp. HMSC067D03 | reverse complement strand
CCGGATGGCACCACGTTCACTCCGGGTGAGAACACCCCGGATGGCGTGACCATCGATAAGAACACCGGCGAGATCACCGTGACTATTCCGAAGGACGCCAAGCCGGGTGACAAGATCACCGTCCCGGTCGAGGTCACCTACCCGGATGGTTCCAAGGACAACGTTGACGTCACCGTCACCGTTGACAACCCGGATAAGCCGGTAGATGAGGGTGCGGACACCACGCCGCCGAAGATCGACCCGATCAAGCCGGACGATAAGACCGTCACTGGCACCGGCGACCGTCCGGGCGAGGACATCATCGTCACCTTCCCGGATGGCAAGGAAGTGCCGACCAAGACCGATGAGAACGGCAAATGGACGGTCAAGGTTCCTGACGGCACCACCTTGAAGCCGGGCGACGATGTCAAGGCTCGGGACGGTGTGGGCAACGAGTCCAAGGAGAAGGTCGGCATCGACACCGGCAAGTGTGTCGCCACCTCGGTCGGCTTCGGTCTGCCGCTTATCGCGCTGCTGCCGATTGGTCTGGCTACCCAGTTGGAGATCCCGGGTCTGTCTGACATCGCTGCTCAGGCGAACGCGCAGATCCAGAACTTCAACACCCAGATGCAGCGTCAGCTGGGCGTGTTCAACCCGCAGATGGCGTCCCAGGTGGATGCGATTAACTCGCAACTCGCTCGCTACGGCACCGATATCGGAACCGTGCTCGGCGGCCTGGCCCTGATCGCCGCTGGCATCTTGGCCGGCACGATCATCTACGACAATTGCTCGCCGAACGGTGGCTCGTCCATCAAGAACCTCGAGTTGAGGGGTTCTTCCGGCAACACCTACGCAGGTTCGTCGAAGGAGGGGAAGGAGAAGTAATGCAGTAGACCAGCGCCTTTACTAAAGGCGTCTTCCTCGAATCCGTCGCCCCGCTCATCATTCCGGTGAGCGGGGCGACGTTTTGCGCATTGCTTATCGACGACCCCACCTCCCCGAGCTACCCCCGCCCAAAAGCAGGGAACTCACAGTAAACATTCATGAAGCAGTACGGAACCAGGCAGTTTTTAAATCAATTCCTGAGGGGAAGCTAAATAATCACATGAGTGGGGGTAGGGTCAAAAGGGTAGATTGTAGACAGGTGTCCACCAGGCGTAGCGTTCCCAAAGTCCTTAACGGGTGTCCATTAATTGGATATTGCGTTTACACACATCGCTATGTTTCTGGAAGGTTCTTTGTGAAGAAAAACTACGTTGCACGCCGCCGTGGCACCTCGGTTGCCGCAGCTGCGTTGTCGCTCGCGTTGGTTGCGCCGCTCGCGCAGCCGATGGCGTTTGCGCAAGACAACCCGCAGGCTGCCCCAGCCCCAGCCCCAGCCCCAGCTGCGGACCAAGGCAAGAATAAGCAGGTGCCAAACGCCATCTTTACCAAGGGTGGCTGGCGTGATTTCTACGGCTACCACGGTTGGGCGTACATCAATAAGGATGGCCGCCACGATGACTTGTCCTCGAACAATGAGCCGCTCAAGGGCAACGTCATCTACTTGCAGTACGTGACCAAGAATGGTGAGGTTTCGCCGACGTTCTACACCACGACCGACTCCGAGGGTCGCTTCTCCTTCGACCTGTCCGAGAAGGTAACCAACGAGGTTGACGCGCCGCCGTTCTGGCTGGCAGCTGGTGGCGTTCGCGTCCGCGTGTGGGGCGAGAACCCGGATCCGAGCAAGTACTCGGTGGTTGCCGCGGGTGACTTCAACTCGGGCCGTTACACCTCGATTACGGACCGCGTGCAGGAGTCCTGGAACTTCACCGCTGGCCCTGCCGGTTCTCGCATTACCAACGGTCGTTTCGTGCTTGAAGAGAAGCCGAATCACGTTGGTTGGTTGGCCAAGCCGGAAAAGGATTGGACCCGTGCGCTCGACGGCGAGACTGGTGAGCCGACGGCTGATGGTCAGTTCCCGTACTACGGGGATTTTGGCGCGATTAAGAGCATCGCTCACCCGAACGAGTCCATGGTGTGGTGGGAGACCGGTGAGTCTGCCGGTACCTTGCCGGGCTACTACAAGTACCAGCCTGCGCGTGGTGATCGCGCAGCGGGCGGCATCGAGATTGTTGCGTCGTATCTTAACGACGAAGTCGCGCGCCAGATCGATGCCTGGAAGAACGAGAACCCGGGTTACACGGTCGAGCAGGAGCGTGCGAACCAGGAGCGCATCATCAAGGCGTACCAGGACGAGCACGGCGAGGGCTCCCACATTGCAGAGACCGTCGTTGCCCCGACCACCGCTGACGGCATGATTTACCTGCCGTTCAAGGGCACGCTGGGCTACTCGCGCGACAAGGCCAACCTCGGTGTGAACAATGTGGTCAGCGAAGAAGACTGGGGCAAGGTTGCCGACGACTACCAGAACCAGTGGGTCAACGTGTTTACCGGCGCTTCGTTGTACGACGTGCGCCACATCAACACTGACTACATGTATATCTACCCGAACATTGAGGGCCGCGACGTGAAGAACTCTGCGTTCGTCGCCAATATGTTCATGAACTACCGCGACCAGGGCGCGATTGCCGCCGGTGCGAACATGAACGGTCTGCAGTTTCCGTTGATGACTGCACAGCCGACCTTCGATATTCCGGAGTACAACTCCTACGACAACAAGGGTCGTCCGGGCTCCAAGGTGACTACGAAGACCGCGGGCTTGCTGCCGAACACGGAGTACGCAATCCGTTGGTACGCAACCGCTCCGGATGGTACCCAGACTGAGATCAAGGACGCGATGTGCAAGATCAAGAGCGACGACAAGGGTGCGCTCGAGTCCTGCAACTTCCAGGCTCCTGAAGATCTGAAGGAGACCACGGTCTACACCGCCGCGCTGGTTTCTGTTGACCCGGCTTCCGGCAAGCCGTCTGATCGTTGGGAGATCGCAGACTCCTTCACCGCTGTTGTTCCTGAGCCGCTGCCGTTGGGGTCGGTTGGCACTGAGTTCCCGAACAACGACGTGACGCCGCTGTTCAAGGATCTGCCGGACAATATGAAAGAGGGCACTGAACCGTCCTACTCGGCTAACGACTTGCCTGCAGGCCTGGCCATCGATCCGAAGACCGGCAAGATCACCGGCAAGCCGACTACCCCGGGCACCACTGAGGTCATCGTGACTCGCGAGATCGAGGTCTTGGTCGAGCAGGATGTGCCGGTGCTTGACGACGACGGCAACCCGGTCTACGAAAACCCAGACGAGCAAGATCCTGACAAGCGTATTGAGAAGACCGAGAAGAAGCCCGTCGCGCAGAAGCGTAAGGAGCAGGTGGTCACCAAGATCACGGTGACGGATACCAAGCTGGCCGACGGCGTCGTCGGCGAGCCGTATAAGCAGGACGTGAAGCCGGAAGGTTTTGACAAGCTGCCGCAGGGCTTCGAGCTGAAGAAGGACTCCATCAAGGTTGAGCGTCTCCCGGAGGGGCTGGAGTTCAAGGGCGGAAAGATCACCGGTACGCCGAAGAAGACGGTTGACGCTTCTGAAGAAAAGCCGAACGTCTCCGTTACCTACACGTTGGTTGATCAGGACGGCAAAGAGACCGAACACACCGACGTTGTGCCGCTGAAGGTCACCGATCAAGCCAGCAAGTACGACCCGCAGGGTAAGGACCAGAAGGTTGCGAAGAACGCTGAGCCGAAGGCTGAGGATTCGATCGCGAACAAGGAAGATCTTCCGAAGGGCACCAAGTACGCCTGGAAGGATGTGCCGAAGACTGACACCTCTGGTGACAAGCCGGCTGTCGTTGTTGTGACCTACCCGGATGGCACCACTGATGAGGTGCCGGTGACGGTGAAGGTTGCCAAGGATCAGGCCGAGCAGCACGACCCGCAAGGCAAGGATCAGACGGTTGAGACTGGCAAGAAGCCGGATCCGAAGGACAATGTCAAGGACGCTGACAAGCTTCCTGAGGGCACGACCTTCAAGTACAAGGAAGATCCGGATACCTCTACTGCTGGGGATAAGCCGGTCACGGTCGTCGTCACCTACCCGGATGGTTCCACCGACGAGGTGCAGGCCACTGTGAAGGTGGAGGACCCGAAGCCAGTAGACCCGCCCCAGGAGCAGCCACAACCCGAGCAACCCCAGCCTGAGCCGACCCCCGACCCGACCCCGGAGCAGCCCCAACCCGAGGACCCGAAGCAGTTCGACGCTGACACCTACGAGCCGCAGGTCCAGGACAAGACCGTGGAGCCGAACGAGGTCCCGGAGGCCAAGGACCACGTCACCAACATCGACGAGCTGCCGGAGGGCACGACCTTCGAGTACGAGCAGGCGCCGGATACCTCCACTGAGGGCGACAAGCCGGTGACCATCGTTGCCACCTACCCGGATGGCACCACCGACAAGGTCAACGCCAACGTCAAGGTGCAGAAGAACGTGACCGACGCTGACAAGCACGACCCGCAAGGCCAGGACCAGAAGGTCAAGAAGGGCGGCACCCCGGATCCGATGGGCAACATCAAAGATGTCGACAAGCTGCCGGAAGGAACCACCTTCGAGTACAAGAAGACCCCGGATACCTCGAAGCCGGGCGTCTACGACGTCACCGTTGTCGTGACTTACCCGGATGGCTCCACCGATGAGGTGCAGACGACCATCACCGTTGGCACCGACGCGGAGCGTTTCGTGCCGGAGTACGACGACCTCACGAGCGTGCCGGTTGATGGTGAGAAGAACACCAATGATCCGTTCGGCACCAAGGCACCGGTGAAGAATACGGAGGCGAAGCCGACCGCGGATTCGGACGCCGGCAAGTGGACCTTCACCCCGCAGGACAACGGCGTGATCAACGCGAAGGCTCCTTCGATGAAGGACGTCGCGGAAAAGGTCGAGGCGCACCTGCCGGAGATCAAGAGCACCGATGCGAAGAAGCGTTGGGACAAGTTCTTCGAAACCTTCAAGCCGTTCGCCCGCCCGTCCGTTGCTGTCGGCTTCACCTACGAGGACGACTCGACCAACACCGCGACCGCCAACTTCGACCTGGTCGGCAAGGATGGCAAGTCCCTGCTGGATCCGAATGGTGACTTTGATGGTGATGGCCACACCAACCGCGAAGAGGTGGAGAACGGTGCCAACCCGGCTGACGATCAGTCCAAGCCAGACACCACGGCACCGACTATCGACGACATCACCCCCGGCGCCAAGACCATCACCGGCAAGGGCGACCGCCCTGGCGAGACCATCATCGTGACCTGGCCAAACGGCAAGACCACCACGACCACGACCGGCAAGGACGGCAAGTGGAAGGTCAACGTCCCGGCGGACGTCAACCTGAAGACTGGTGACGAGATCCAGGTTGTCGACGGCGCCGGCAACAAGGCCACCGCAAAGGTCGGCATCGACACCGGCAAGTGCGTTGCCACCTCCGTCGGCTTCGGGCTGCCGCTGATCGCGCTGCTGCCAATCGGTCTGGCTACCCAGATCCAGATCCCGGGCCTCACCGAGTTCGCCGCTCAGGCGAATGCACAGATCCAGGCCGCGAACACGCGCCTCCAGCAGCAGTTGGGCGTGTTCAACCCGCAGGTCGCCGCTCAGGCAGACGCAATCAACGCGAAGTTGGCCCAGTACGGCACCGACATCGCAACCGTTGTTGGCGGCCTCGCTCTGATCGCCGCTGGCATCCTCGCCGGAACGATCATTTATGACAACTGCTCGCCCACCGGCGGCTCTTCCGTGAAGAACTTCGAACTCAAAGGTTCTTCCGGCAACACCTACGCTGGCTCTTCTAAGGAGACCACGGCTCCGGAGAAGAAGTAGGTTCTAGCTACTAGTTAGCGCGTTGTTGCCCCGTACCCCCGTTGTTGGGATACGGGGCAACTGTCGTTGGGGCATTTTGCTTATCGACGACCCCACCACTCCGAATCACCCCCTAAAGTAGGCACTTCTGCTTTTCTAAGAAAATCTCACCTTCACCCCGTTTTTCACGGATCTTCTCGGTGTTAGTGGATCGGGAGGCCAAGTACCGTGCCTGGGCGGAAATCGTCACCCAAAAACGCAGGGCAGATAGGCATTTGCGGTGGTTGGGGATACATCTCGATATTGCACGTTTCCAAGATGTATCTATTTTGACAGGTCAACAATTTTTGACGACGTGGGCAAACGCTGTCCAGCGAAAAATGGAAAAAGACACTGCCGGGTTGGAAGAACCTGAGAAATCTTCTACGCGGTTGTGGGCAGACGTAATGATCATTGCGGGCTGTTGTCAACTTCTTTACCCTTGCCTATGTCGGCCCTGTATGGCATGTGTCCGAAAAGCGTCACAACAGACAGGGCTTGTCTAACCGAATAATCATTTTCGAGGAAGGAATTTTTCGGTGAAGAAGAATTACATTGCACGTCGTCGTGGCACGTCGGTTGCTGCGGCTGCGTTGTCGTTTGCGTTGGTTGCGCCGTTGGCGCAGCCGGTTGCTGCTCCGCAGTTTGCTGCGGCTGCGTTTGCTGGCACGAAGGATGAGGCTGGTCAGCCGAATGAGGCTGGCAATGGTGTGAAGTATCCGGGTAAGAATGCTGATGGTGTCTACCAGTCTGTGGTGGATGAGCAGCGCTA
>NZ_KV803844.1:0-309 GCF_001811185.1 Corynebacterium sp. HMSC067D03 | reverse complement strand
GCGCAGTGGACGGAAAAGGGTGGCATTACCTCGCCGGTGTATACCGGTGTGACTCGTGAAGATGGTTACTACACCATCGAGATGAAGCCGTTTACCAACGCTAAGGGCGAGGTTGTGAAGTTTGATGCGGACCCGAATGGTCCGCAGTATGAGAAGATTCGTGTGTGGGTGGAAAACCCGGATCCGGATAACTTCACACAGCTCTATGGCTACAACTTTGGTCACATGGGTCCGAATGCAGCAACGGTTGATACCCCGGGTGGTATGAGCTGGTATGTCGGTTCTGACCGTGTGATGAATGCTCGTTTC
>NZ_KV803843.1:0-230 GCF_001811185.1 Corynebacterium sp. HMSC067D03 | reverse complement strand
GAGCGTGCTGTGAAAATCGCCTACACCAAAATCCTGGGTTACTTCAGCGACGAGGTCTTCTACAATCTCGATGACCTCAATGAGGCGATCGCTTGCCGTCTTGCCGATATCAACAGCGCAATGACGCGGCCTGATGGCTCAACACGGCGCATGCGCTTTGATCAAGAAGAGGCACCAGTGATGCGGGATCTTCCGCCGACGCCGTTTACGGAAGTGTCTTATAAGCGGCT
>NZ_KV803842.1:207148-207526 GCF_001811185.1 Corynebacterium sp. HMSC067D03 | reverse complement strand
GGTCGGGTCAGGCACGTCAACCAGCCAAAAGGTATCGAATTTGCGTTGCAGCGTACGTGTCGAGCAGCTCAAGTTGCCGGCGATCGCAGCAAGACTGGTCCCGGTGGTCAGGTGCTGGATGAACGCACGAAATAGGGCTGCGTTGGTGATATCGCTGCGCTGCTTGGTCAGTGAAGCACCGCAGATTTTGCACCGCCACCGGGTCGTCCCGTTGCTGGTGGTGCCGTTTCGTTTCATATCGCCGCCACAATGGCAGCGTGGTCGGTTCTTTGGCATGGGGCAACCGAACCACCGCCGCGTAGCACACCATGGCAGCCACACCGGGGATTTTCGCAAGGGAGGGCCGATATATGCTTTTGGAGCATATATTTTCCGCAA
>NZ_KV803842.1:199784-207048 GCF_001811185.1 Corynebacterium sp. HMSC067D03 | reverse complement strand
GAACTGGACCACCTACATCAGATCAGACACAGACGATGGCCGCCCCACTATTTTCAAGGGCCTACCATCAGCAAGCGTTACACCACACTAAGGGACGCAACCCGCGGTCGCAGTAGTTACGATTCATCTTCTGATAGCGCTCAAGGTTAGTGAGCAGGAAGTCCTGGAGTTGTTTCAACGCTCAAACAGCGTGGCAAAAGAAACTAATTTTAGCTCAGAAGCATCTGCTGCAGCCCTCTGGAGGATGGGTTCCGTGAAGTCTTAGGCTAGGAAGTGTCTAAGTTTCATGATTTCTTCACCCCTATGTTCGAACAAGAGTTCCACAGCCCGCCAGTAATGTCCGGACCGTCTTTTATATTGGGGTCTATGACAAATGAAAACCCTACATACGCGCGGTATATGCTCATGTTGCCGTCGAGAGTAGCCAATAAAATCGCGACAGACCACGGCGCTGGCCACCGCCTTTTGATGGCGCTGCTCCCTGACGGAGTGCTTGATCACCAATCCCCACGACAGTCCGCACACCTGCTGTGGACGATGGCGAAACCAACTGAGATGCTCGTCAGTTCTTGCATCCCGTTGAGACAGGCAGCGGATATATCGGTGGCGGACGCAGAACACACCGAACCGCAGGCTGGAAAACGCTATCTTCTCCAGACAACGGTTGAAACCACGTACACCCCTGCTACGTGGGTGTCGGAGGAAATCTGGAACCTTCCGAATCGGCCTGCGATCCACGGCAAACGTGTCCCCGTGCCGAACGAAAAGCTTGAGCAATGGTTGGTGGAAAAGCTCGAGCGGGCTGGCTTCTCGGTCGCCAGTCTTGATGCTGCACGCTCGTACCGGCTGCCGATCAGGAAACGTACGGTGCCGGTTGCAGATATTGCCGCTGAAGTCACAGTCGCGGACCCTGATCTAGCGCTCAAGGCGTATCGCGAGGGCTTCGGTAGGTCGAAAAACTTTGGCTGCGGCCTTTTGCGGCTCTCACCACTTGCATAACTCCACTTGAACTATCTGAAAGGACTATCTCCTATGTCTCATGATTCCCTCTCAAAGAACTACGCCGCGATCACATATGTCGGGGACATGGTGCCCACCGCTGGCCGCGGTGCACCGATCGCACCGCCGACCTACATCGCCAACTCTGATGGCTCTGTGTTTGCTCGTTCTGAGGCGCAACCGGTGCCTACTCCTGAATCGGACTATCGCGAGTTCGCAAAGGATCCTGATTCTGGTGCGCTCGTACTTCGCCCGTCGGTCGTCGTGAATTCGCAAGGCGCTGAGGCAACGCAGATTGAAACGGCGATCATCGAAAATGAAGATCTCCTGGGGGCAAAACTGCCGGGCATCTTCTTGGATCACGAAAAGACTAGCGACGAGAAGCTACTTAAGGTGGCAACGAATGCGCTGAAGAAGTGGAAGGAGCCAGCACCGTATGATGCGAAGTTCCTCGCAGAAATGCTGCGCGATGACCTCCGCCAGGCTGAGGCGAGTACGTGGATGACCTCCCACCGCCATGCGGATGCGTACATCAGACACAGCGAGGTTGATGGCAAGCAGATCTGGGCAGACCGCGATAGTGAGGTCTACAAGATCATCACAAACGCCTCGGCCGATCGTGCGGACTTGCTGTTCCGCTACTTCCCTAACTCCGCGCTGTTCGGATTCTGGCTGTCTTCGGTCGCTCCGCGGCGTCACAAGCTGGCGCGTTCGCTCTCTTCCGTGATGACGGGCTACGACGCGCACGATATTGCGTATGGCGCGACGAAAGGCGACGTACTTGGCGGCATCGCGTCCGAGGCTAAGTTACAACTGGATGAAAAGACACTGGAGCTGCGTGAGGGCGGCAAACGGTCCCCATCGGAGTTCGGTCTCGGTCCTGTACCAAACGCACCGACGACAAAGGCCTTTTCGTGCGGTTCTATTCTGCGCCAGTCGTCTGTATCGTTGACCAACCTGCGGCACCTTAAGGTGCCAGGTAACCGCGAAGCGTCGCATCTGATTGCTGATGTGCTTGCCTGGCTGGGAATCTTTGGGCTGCTTATTACGCAGGATGACAACTTCCTCCGCTCAGGGTGTGATCTGGTCACGGCGCAATCGACATCAGGATTCAAGCGCATCACCGCTACTGGTACTGCTGAGGATTGGGACGTTGACTTGGACGCAGCGATCGCTGGTTTCCAAGCAGCATATGACCGACTGCCTGAGGAGCTGCGCTTCGCAGAGCGGATCTATACCGAGTACCCGGAAGCCATTTTGGCTGCACGAGCGGCGACTATCCTAAACGAGTCCAAAGCTTCGAAGTCTGAGAAAGGCAAGAAGTAGTGGCGCTGACTTTTTCCGTTCAATTTGTCGCGGGGATGTACTCGGGGCACCACGAGGATCATGTCGTGTTCCCGCCGTCGCCAGCGAGGTTGGTCGCAGCGCTGCTTGCTGCGGCGCATCGCTCACCGCAGGTCGATGATGCCCGTGCAATTTTGAGTGAGATATGCGCTGCGGCGGATCCGCTCATCGTCGTCCCGCCCGCGTATGCAGGAGGCTCAGGAGAAACGTATATGCAGCCGATTACCGCAACCCCGGGCGGTAAGAAGGCTAATCAAACTGTGTTTGCAGGTCCGCAGCGAATCATGGGGCAGCGCGGTGGAAAGATTCGCAAGCGCTCCAGTGGGCATTTTGTGGTCACGGGGGACTTGTACTTCGTCTGGGAGGAGCTCGTCCTCAACGATGAGCAGCTTACGCTGGCGCAGCAGCTCGCCAGCGACGTCGGGTATTTCGGCCGCGAGTCTGACCTGGTGGTGATCCGCGCCGATCGCACCTCCAAGGCTGATTTGATCCGCCAGTGTGCGCACTCGCATGAGTTCTACTCGCCGATGCCACGGGGAGGTAAGCAACTCCGCGTGCTCTCGCCGGGGTTCCTGAGCTGGCTTGATGATCGTTACGCATCCACGTTTGGTGAGGATGCACGGGTCACCATTCCCGTGGATCACCGCGTGCGGACAGCTTCGTATGCTCCCGCCGCAGTGGTTCCGAACAGCGACAGTGTGCTCGTTCCCCTCGCTTTTCGGCGCCCACTTCCCCTCGAGCAGGCGCTCAAGTACGCGAAGTCAGTCCGTGGTGAAGGCGGCGTTGCAGCATTCCCTCTGACTCGTTCAGGCAACCGTTACCTGGATGGTTCCGCGGTAGGTCTAGGCGTCGTTACCACTGGCGGAGTGGTCCTTGACCCGTCATTCGATACTGAGGTGCTCGGTGAGAATACCGGGGCGATCACGCTGCAGCCAAGCTATTGGCTCCGCCCAGCGCAGGTATGGATGACAGCGGTTCCGCTCATAGGCCACCCGGACAAGTGGGTGGCTACCCAGCAGATTCTTGCCGCGGTACCCGATGCCGAAATCCTTGAGATGTCTGCAGCGCCTGTTCGCGCCGGGCAACGGCATGTTCCGACGTCGCCCACGCAGCGCGCTTGGCATCTTGTTTTGCGTACCCCGGATGTCGTCCACGGACCGCTTCTGCTGGACCCCAAGCATGGCACCGGGGTATGTCTTCCCGATTATCTAGCGAAAGAGGCCCAATCATGAGCACTTTCCCAACATTTGCCTCGTTCTACGAGGCGGTGCATGGATTCGCGCCGTTCAAGTGGCAAGATGAGCTCGCCCAGCAAGTGTGGGAGCGCAAGAGCTGGCCTGAGCAGGTCGCTGCGCCAACTGGTGCCGGCAAGACCTCGACGTTAGATATTGCCGTCTGGGCGTTAGCAAAAGATGTTGCCGAGCACGGCGTGGGCGCGCGCCATTTTCCGCTGCGCATTTTCCTTACGGTTGAGCGTCGCTTGGTAGTGGATGGTGCTGCTGCACACGGCGCCATTATCGCGAACAAACTCGAGACACAGCCGCAGCTTGCGCCGGTACGAGACGCGCTACGCCAGCTGCTTCCACGAGATCACAAGGGGTCGGTACTTCGTGTCACGTCGCTCCACGGCGGCAAAGCCCCCGAACGTGAGTGGCTCACTCCGGTTGGTGCGCAAATCATTACGGCAACGGTAACACAGCTTGCCTCCCGCACGCTGTTCCGAGGCGTCTCTGTCTCCCCACGCACACTGTCCATGCATGCAGGCCTTACGGGTGTTGACCGTCTCATTCTTATCGACGAACCCCACCTTGCCCCTGCCGCCGTCAAAATGTGGCGCGACGTGGAGCAACTCCAACGCCAGTACCCGCGTTCACCTCTCGTTGGCTCGACCGTTGTTCTCGGAGCGACAATTCCTGAAAGCCTGAGGTCAGCTGATTGCTTCATTGGTTCTCTTGCCGAGGATCCGTCTCCGGCTGCGAAGGCTCGGTTGGGGATCAAGAAGCCGGTCCGATTAGTTGAGACGTCGAAGCCGGTAGACGAGCTGGTAGCGGCTGCGGAAGCCGCATTCCATTCACGCTCCCAAGACCCAGACAGCGATGGCATCTTGGTCGTAGTGAACACGGTAAAGCGGGCCGTTGATGTGGCGAAGAAATTGCGTACGAAGCTGAAGCGTAGCCCTGCCAATGTCGTGTTGCTGACTTCGACGGTTCGACCCGTTGATCGGGCGCTGCCGGATGATTTCACTCCGGACACGGTGATCGTCGCAACGCAGACTGTTGAAGTCGGTGTTGACATTGATGCAGAGGCATTGGTGACGGAGTTGCCGTCGCTACCTGCGTTGGTGCAGCGCTTTGGGCGTGTGAATCGTACCGGTCTGCGTCAGGAGCGAGAGTCCACCGTCGTGATTCCGGAAAATCCTGACGATGCCACGAAATCCATTTATGGGGACGAGCAGATGCAGGCATCGCGTGACAGTCTCTTTGCACAGGCAGAAGACGGTCTGATCGGAGACGCAAACACGCTCGTGGTGCCCTCCGAGGCATGGGAACCTGATCCTCGTACCTGTTCGGTGGAGGAGTACTTGCCGCGTTTGACTTCGACCAGGCCTCCGGCACAGGTCCCGTGGGAAGCGTTGGCGTTCGGACCTGATGCGACAGACCGCGCTAGTGTCACATTGGCGTGGCGTGAAAACCTGGATGAGATACTTGACCAAGCGCAAGTCTTCCCAGACGAAACAATCACTATTCCGATCGGGCAGGCGCAAGCGTTTCTCTCTGGAAAATCATCGGATGCGTCGTTCGCGGATACTGTGGCGGGGAGTGGCGACAAACCGAAGTCGCAGAGCATCACCGTCAACTGTCGTATTCGTGTTGGCGAAGAATGGGTGCAGCCCGACTCCATCAGTCAGGTGGAACCGGATGCGCTGGTGGTTATCGCTGCGTCCGAGGGAGGCTACTCCCCGGCAACAGGGTTCTCTACAAAGCTGAAAGCGACGGTGGAAGACCAATCGATGCAGATCTGTGTTCAGCAGGGACGTGGTTTCTTCGATATCGGGCTTCTCGATGAGCAAGACCTCTTCATGCTTGCCGAGCAACTTGGTCTCGAACCAGCCGATCTCATTTTGCAACGCATAGCGGAGCGCTTCTCCTATGTTGACGTTGAGAACCTCGACGTTGTGCTCAGCGGCCGTGCCGTTGGCGTCCGCTACTCCACAGCTGCAGCGCGACGCACCCCCAAACGCGTCACGCTTGCCGACCACAGCGTGCAGACTTCCCAGCTCGCCGAACAATACGCGACGCTTTCCGGTATTCCCGACGACATGGTTGAAGCAGTCTCTCGCGCTGGGCTCTTTCATGACGCCGGCAAGGTTGACCCCGGATTCCAACACAGTTTCGGCAACTATCTGCCTGAACCCGTTGCGAAACCGGTCGGTCGTGTGATGCCGTCGTTGCTTGATCGCGGTCAAACGACGTGGCGTCACGAAGTCCTTTCAGCGACCGCCGTTCGTGGTGACTCTTTCGCGGACGAACTCGTGCGCCACCTGATCCTGACTCACCACGGTTGGGCCCGGCGCTTGAGTCCACACGATGACACGACGCATACGAACTCCCTGCGTTACCGTCTTCTCGAGGAACAATTTGGACCCTGGGGTCTGGCATTTTACGAAACGGTGCTGCGGAGCGCGGATTGGGCGGCATCGGCCTCCCCACGCAGTGGACTAGCCGAGTCGTGGACGTCACTCAACATCCACGTCAACCCCGATTCCCTCGCCGATGTCGCTGAGTATCCGGTGACGCACGTGCTCACAGGCCCACGACCGTATTCCCTCACGATGCTTCTCGTAGGCATCGGAGCGCTCGCTTCTTGCGTTCGCAATGGCGATAGCTCAGCGAGGCTCAGGGTGGTCGACGGCAAGGTGGAACTGTCGTCGACAGTTGATCCTTCTTGGGACATGCAGCTCTATAACTCGATGGCCTTGTCTCTAGAGGTCGGGGCCGGTTTCAGGAATGCGGATGGCACTTTGTGCGATAGTGATGCAAAGGATCGAGTGAAGAAACGTAACAAGTGGTATCTCAGCCATAGGCGTCGAGCCCTCGAGCAATGCCCCGACGCCCTTCCCTTCTTGTTCGACGCCACCACTAACGACAAAAAGCCGAAACTGTTCTCAATCCCGATTTTCCACGGGAACGGAAGTCCTTATTTCGCTATTATCACCGACGACCCAGCCCAACGGACACAATCACTTTACGACCCCACCATCGGCCTCGTGGATGGCAAAGGGACCGGAGGACTCGACGTCAACCCAGACGATCGCTTCTCTGGTGATATGGATCGGCGATACTCCGAAGACCATCTGGCCTGGGCAATCGCAGGCATAGTTGCACTCGGCATGCCAGGTAACGAGAACGGGTCCGGTGTCCGCGATAGGCAATTGACACTGACCGCGCCTACCGAATGGTCGACCTTGGAAGAGATCCAAGACTTTGTCATGAGTCCCATTTCGACCTTGCCGACGTACAAGTGGCGTGACCAGCCCACCCGGCAGTCTGGCCAAATCAAAGTATGGGAGCCCATCATGGACAGTTCTTAATGCCCATACTGCCACGGTTATGTTCCGGTTTAAGCGCGCCTCTGACCCTGCCAAGCCGCTGAAGCAGTCGTATCTAGAATGGCCAGTGTCGGGACATTGTTCCAGGTCAGCGAGTGTCTTCCCCGCATACGCGGGGGTGGTCCCCATCGACCACCTCCAGGCTCGCTTCGAGATGAGTCTTCCCCGCATACGCGGGGGTGGTCCCGGGGGTACCAACGCTATATGGGTGGGAGTGTAGTCTTCCCCGCATACGCGGGGGTGGTCCCCAACTGCATCTGCAGCTGAGACACCATGCCCCGTCTTCCCCGCATACGCGGGGGTGGTCCCGGC
>NZ_KV803842.1:199413-199684 GCF_001811185.1 Corynebacterium sp. HMSC067D03 | reverse complement strand
TCTTCCCCGCATACGCGGGGGTGGTCCCGGCACAGGCGTGATCGACGCGGACTACCGGGGGTCTTCCCCGCATACGCGGGGGTGGTCCCCGACGAAGAACTCCGCGCCCGCATCGAAGAGCGTCTTCCCCGCATACGCGGGGGTGGTCCCTGCCGGCGCATCAAATCCGGCGCATCCTGCTGGTCTTCCCCGCATACGCGGGGGTGGTCCCACGTCGGCACGCATGGCCGAACTCATCACGTTGTCTTCCCCGCATACGCGGGGGTGGTCC
>NZ_KV803842.1:199040-199313 GCF_001811185.1 Corynebacterium sp. HMSC067D03 | reverse complement strand
TCTTCCCCGCATACGCGGGGGTGGTCCCCCGATCTGCTGCGCGCCGCCGCTCACGCCCGCGTCTTCCCCGCATACGCGGGGGTGGTCCCACAGCACCCAACGCGTCGGGTCTGTGATTCGAGTCTTCCCCGCATACGCGGGGGTGGTCCCTTCCGTACCCATACTTTCCCGTCATGACGGCTGTCTTCCCCGCATACGCGGGGGTGGTCCCCCTTCAGACGCGGACATGGAAGACAGGTAGGCGTCTTCCCCGCATACGCGGGGGTGGTCCCT
>NZ_KV803842.1:198300-198940 GCF_001811185.1 Corynebacterium sp. HMSC067D03 | reverse complement strand
CGTCTTCCCCGCATACGCGGGGGTGGTCCCTGGTCGCGTGCTTGGGTGGCGAGTTCCTTTTCGTCTTCCCCGCATACGCGGGGGTGGTCCCCACAAGATCGCGGCGGTGGCGCGCCGGGTGGAGTCTTCCCCGCATACGCGGGGGTGGTCCCCACCCCATCAGGGTTGTAAACACGCCCCGCATGTCTTCCCCGCATACGCGGGGGTGGTCCCCGCTCCGCCTTGGGCTGAAGTTCCTCCGGCAGGTCTTCCCCGCATACGCGGGGGTGGTCCCTCACGTCACGGGTCTTGGTGCGCTCCGCCCACGTCTTCCCCGCATACGCGGGGGTGGTCCCGCACCACGATCACGAACGCGATAGTGTCCGGCGGTCTTCCCCGCATACGCGGGGGTGGTCCCAGCGTTCTGGATGTGGCGTGGGTACTGCTACCGTCTTCCCCGCATACGCGGGGGTGGTCCCAGGCGTGTGGCACCAATCAGCATCAAGCAGAGGTCTTCCCCGCATACGCGGGGGTGGTCCAGTGCTGCGTTTCATGTCGAACGTTCGATATAGGTCTTCCCCGCATACGCGGGGGTGGTCCCTGTTGGTTACCTCGAACGCGGAGGATGTGCAGGTCTTCCCCGCATACGCGGGGGTGGTCC
>NZ_KV803842.1:197683-198200 GCF_001811185.1 Corynebacterium sp. HMSC067D03 | reverse complement strand
GTCTTCCCCGCATACGCGGGGGTGGTCCCAAGGACGAACCCCACGCGGCACCGTCCACATCGTCTTCCCCGCATACGCGGGGGTGGTCCGATGCCGATCGCACGCATTGAGCCGGGTGAGTTGTCTTCCCCGCATACGCGGGGGTGGTCCCCCAGGCGGTGGTGTGAATGGGCCTGCGGAAAAGTCTTCCCCGCATACGCGGGGGTGGTCCTCGGGCGCCGGAAGGCAGTACGACTACCCCACCGGTCTTCCCCGCATACGCGGGGGTGGTCCCACGGCGTTAGTAGTAACGCAAGTTTAGTACCAGTCTTCCCCGCATACGCGGGGGTGGTCCCGGGTTGCCGGGCTTGGGGCCGGACAGGTGAACGTCTTCCCCGCATACGCGGGGGTGGTCCGTGGAAAAGGACCTCGCGGTCTTCAAGCGTGCGGTCTTCCCCGCATACGCGGGGGTGGTCCCCAAAGGCAGCATCCGCGGAAAACACCGTCGTTGTCTTCCCCGCATACGCGGGGGTGGTCC
>NZ_KV803842.1:161713-197583 GCF_001811185.1 Corynebacterium sp. HMSC067D03 | reverse complement strand
TCTTCCCCGCATACGCGGGGGTGGTCCCGTGCCGAGCAGGTAGGCGACATTGTGGGCACGGTCTTCCCCGCATACGCGGGGGTGGTCCCGCAGCCACCGACTGGCTGCACACGTTCACGGTGTCTTCCCCGCATACGCGGGGGTGGTCCCTTCTGACCCCCAATATACGTAGTGGCAGTGCGGTCTTCCCCGCATACGCGGGGGTGGTCCCGGCATCGCACCGGAGATATCCAACACGTTTTCGTCTTCCCCGCATACGCGGGGGTGGTCCCCGCTGCTGCACGGCTGCGGTTCCGGGCATGCGGTCTTCCCCGCATGCGCGGGGGTGGTCCCAGCCAGCCGATCAGGAAGCCACCACGACAAAAGTCTTCCCCTCATGCGCGGGGGTGGTCCCTCGAAGCCACGGACAAGAAGGCACAGTCGCTGGTCTTCCCCGCATGCGCGGGGGTAGTTGAGTCGAAAGGTTACTGACGATGGCCGCCCCACTATTTTCAAGCGCCCACCATCAGCAAGCGTTACACCACACTAAGGGACGCAACCGGACTGCACCGATGCCGACGAGAAGTCCAATAGTTTCCTCGCTCCTAGGGCATGACCTCCAAAGGTTGAGTTTGAGGTACGCCATAAAACGCTCCAACATTCGCCAAAACGACTCGGGAGCGATTTGGGGGCTCGCGGCTAGCTGATCAGCCCGCTGCTGCGCCAAATCTTGAGCATCTTGGGCCGATTTTTGTATCGGATGGCTAACTCTTCCATCTTTTCCAGCACTGCCTTACGTACGACTGGATCGGCCGGGAAGCAGTCGATGATCTGCATCGCCGATGCGGCAGCCTGCTTGTACGGCCTGTCGCCAGTTGCCCGAACAATGTGCTCAGGTTCTCTGAGCATGATTTCCAGTGCACGTTCCGGGTCGTGACTGGATAGCACTGAACGGGCGAATTCAAATGCAGAGTGAACATCCACCTCGTCGCTATCTACCACCGATAGGCCCAGTTCCGGATCGTTGAATCTCATTGCCGCATGCATGAGCATGATGTCCCTGCCCGGGATACCCTCCGGGATTAGGTCGATCACGTCCTCGGTCACTCCCGGACCATGGATCACGCGGTCAAATGTCGCTGTTCCCGGGTTTTCTTTGAACTTCTCAATCCGGTAGTCCAACAACGCTTTGTCGCCCAGGTAGGCGCGCAAACGGTTTTCAAAGAAGTCGATTTCGTTCCAGTGGATCGGTGTATCCCACGTCGAAAGGACTGCTTTGACCTCATCTTTCCTGCCGCGTGACTCGTAGAACTCGATGAGGTCCTTCACGGAGCTACCTTCGAGCAGCATTGATTCGATCTCGTCGTCGTCGCCACGCAGGAATGCAACATCGAGGAAGAGCGCCTTGGCCCCGTACTTCGGTGGATTCGCCTCAAAGGCTGCGGCGATCGATTCGACCGCGTCAGCGTCGAGAAGTCCCGCATAGCCCCTCAGGTCAGGCTCAAGGAACGGTGCTTCCAGTGTCTCCTTTACCAACCACTTGGCAAGTTTTTGTTGGTCCTCAACGCCGTCAGTACATGCTCGCACGTGAAGGTCGAAGCATCGATGCAGTTCGTCGCCGAGCATCCCGGAAGAATCATCCGCACGTTGCAAAACCGCATTCAACCTCGTGATCGCGCGCTCAATTTGGGGCCGTACTGCGACGCCACGGTGCTCATCAACGTACGCCTCCACCACGTCAAGGGCATCGCTCCAGTGCCGTGCGAGTTCCATACTTTGCCAATAATCCCGAAAACCACTGCTCTTCCGCGATGCAGCGGTGATCGCCGATTTCACGTGTTCACGGACTTGTTTGTCATCGCCCGAACTCTTCAAGGCGTTAAACTCCAGCATCTCTTCGACCTCTGGAATCTGCCGCAGATGGTGAATGAGTCGCCGCAGTTCATCTGGGCTGGCAGAATCCACGTAGGTGTCCACCGCGTCTGGAGCCGACTCGTTGGAGGTAGCAGAGGAATCGGTAACCGCGGAATCGTCGAACGAGAGCTCGTTCGGGATGAGCAGCGCAAGTGCGACTGCCACCGCGTGTTTACACCATTGCGTGCCCACCGGGCAGTCGCACGTAGTGCCAACCCGATCCCCTTGCACAAACAATGTCGTTCGGTATGTCCACGTCCCTTGGACTGCGGCCTGAACTTCAGATTCAGTATCGCTAAGGATGGTGACATCTGCGGAGGAGATCTTTTTCCCTCGGTTAAATGCACCTGAACCTGCGGCGTCTTCGATGGTTTCTTCTGTCAGCCAGCCCAAAATAGTGGTAGTCATTTCGCCAGTCTAACGCCGGTAGAGAAGAGCAACATGGGCATTAGGCGATGGCTTGGTTAGACTACGGCGCATGCGCCAGACCTATATCGCCGGCTTTGTCGCCGGAGCACTCATGTTGACCACGCTGACGGTTCCTGCACATGCACAGGAAGGGGCAGCGCAAGAGGACGCTCCAGTCTCCCCGAGCAACGCACTGAAGGACACCATCGATTCGTTTGCTGCGCTGTCCGACGCGACCAGCTCGGCAAAGAAGGACGCTGAGAGCAACAAGGACAGCACAGACGGCAAGGACTCCAAGGACAAGCCGAAGGGGCTCATCGAGGCTCTTGAGCCGAACCCGGAGAAGGATCCGATGTACATCGATCCGGAGAAGAACCCGCTGAAGAAGGTGTCTAGCTCCGAGATGTTTACCGAGTGGACCGACGGTATGGAAGAAGGCGAAGGCAAGGAGGTCGTCCAAGCTTGGGCAAAGGGCTCTTCCATCCCGGATACCGCTAACCCGGTTGAGCTGTGGAAGATGGAAGCCCAGGGCTCCGCAAAGATGGGCAAAGGGCTTTTCACCGGCGATTTCGCCCTGAGCTCAGAAGGATCCAGCCAGCGTACTTCCGTGTGGATCCCGGTCGTCCTCGGCATGATGGTCATTGGCCAGATCATTGAGCTGGCTATGCGTGGTATTCGTATGGCAACACAGTAGTTTCTACTGCTCGGGCGGTGCGTTTTATCATCCCGCATTCGGCGCGTAATATACGGGACTACGCAAGTATTCATCGTATGCGGGAGACCAATGCATTACCCACCCCACGCAAAGCGGCGTCTTTTCGCCGCTGTGCTCGCCGCGGCCCTGCCGCTCGCGGGCTGCGTTACTAACACAGAGGGCGGCAACCCGGACGGCTGGGAGCCGATCGTTCCGGACGCCGTACCTGAGATTGCGGCGATGGTGCCGCCAGAAATTGCCGCAGACGGCGTGCTCAACGTCGGCGCGAACCCACCGTTCGCCCCGTTCGAGTTCAAAGACTCCACCGGGCAGGTCATCGGTGTGGAGATGGACATTGCCCGTGCACTCGCTGGTGTCATGGGGATGGACTTCGATGTTGCAGACATGGACTTCTCGATGATCCTGCCCGCTGTCTCCAGTGGCAGCCTCGACGCCGGTGCTTCAGGTTTTACCGATAACGAGGAACGCCGCCAGACCTTCGACTTCATCAATTTCCTCTACGCGGGTATTCAGTGGGCTGCCGCTCCTGGCGCCGACGTGGATCCGAATGATGCGTGCGGTTTGACGGTCTCGGTGCAGCGTACGACGGTTTCGGAGACCGACGACGTTCGTCCGAAGTCAGAAGCCTGCGAAGCAGCGGGCAAGGACCCGATTACTGTGCTTGCCTTCGACACAGCAGACAACGCAGCGCTTGCAACGCTTGTCGGGCGCGCCGATGCTTACAGCGCCGACTCCCCTGTTACCGCGTGGGCTGTGGAGCGCTCCGACGGCAAGATGGAAATGATCGGCGACATGTTTGACGCCGCGCCGTACGGCATTGCTGTGCCGAAGGGTTCTGCGCTTGCGCCGGCGATGGCTGCCGCGATGCAGCACCTCATCGATACCGGCGATTACCAGCGCATCCTTGCGCAATGGAATATCTCGACAGGTCTGCTCGACCAGGCTTTGATTAACGAACAACCAGTGGGAGAACACTAAGCATGAGCACCCCATATTCCCAGTACGTCGCCTCTCAGGGCGAACGCAAGCGTCCTGAGCGTATCGAGGCGAAACCGTTGCGCCACCCTGGACGGTGGACGCTCGCAGTGATTCTTGTGCTGCTTGTGGTCTGGTTTGTCATCGGCGCGGCCCGAAACGAGGCTTACGGCTGGGACATCTACTTCCAGTACCTGCTGGATACCCGCATCGCTATGGCGGCCCTGCACACCATTGCAATCACGGTGCTGGCGATGCTGCTCGGCGTTGTCGGCGGTGTGCTGTTGGCCGTCATGCGCATGAGCCCGAACCCGGTGTTCAAGACGGTGGCGTGGGTGTTCCTGTGGATCTTCCGTGGTACCCCGGTCTACGTCCAGTTGATGTTCTGGGGCTTGATTGGCGCGATCTACGACTCGATCAACGTCGGCTTCGCCCAGATTCCGCTTGAGCCGTTTACCTCTTCTGCGTTTACCCTGGCCGTTGTTGGCCTTGGTTTGAATGAGGCCGCCTACATGGCAGAGATTGTCCGCTCTGGTGTCTCCGCTGTGCCGGAAGGCCAGGTTGAGGCCTCCAAGGCGTTGGGTATGAGCTGGGGGCAGACGATGACCCGTACGGTGTTACCGCAAGCGATGCGCATCATCATTCCGCCGACCGGCAACGAATTCATCTCCTTGCTCAAGACATCTTCGCTCGTCGTTGCTGTGCCGTACTCGCTTGAGCTTTACGGCCGCTCGATGGATATCGCCGCCGCCCTGTTCCAGCCAGTACCGCTCCTTCTGGTGGCTGCGACCTGGTACCTGGTGATCACGTCGTTGCTCATGGTCGCCCAGCACTACCTGGAGCGCTACTTCGACCGCGGCGCCACCCGCCAGCTCACTGCTCGCCAGCTCGCCAGCCTGGCTGACGCCGAGGGCACCATTCCGAACAACGTTGAAATTGTCGAAGAACCGCAGAAGAAGGGACAGCGCTAATGACCGTCAAGGAAACTCCTATGATCCAGGCGGTAGATGTCTGGAAGTCCTTCGGCAGCCTCGACGTGCTCAAGGGCATCGACCTTGAGGTCGCCCCCGGCGAGGTGACGTGCCTGATCGGCCCGTCCGGCTCTGGTAAGTCCACGCTGCTGCGTTGTGTGAACCACTTGGAAAAGGTCAACGCGGGTCGTCTGTACGTCGACGGCGAGTTGATCGGCTACAAGGAGCGCGACGGCGCACTCTACGAGATGAGTGAGAAGGACGCCGCCAAGCAGCGTCGCGATATTGGCATGGTGTTCCAAAACTTCAACCTGTTTGGCCACCGCACGGTGCTGGACAACATCATCGAAGCCCCGGTGCACGTCAAGGGCCAGCCGGTTGCAGAGGCCACTGCGCGCGCGAAGGAGCTGCTTGCGATGGTCGGTCTTGAGTCGAAGGCTGACGCGTATCCGATCCAGCTCTCCGGTGGCCAGCAGCAGCGTGTGGCGATTGCTCGTGCGGTTGCGATGGATCCGAAGCTGATGCTTTTCGACGAGCCCACCTCCGCCCTCGACCCCGAACTCGTTGGCGAAGTGCTGCGCGTGATGCGCATGCTCGCCGATGATGGCATGACCATGCTGGTGGTTACGCACGAGTTGTCGTTTGCCCGCGAGGTCGCAGACAAGGTCGCGTTCATGGATGGTGGCCAGATCATCGAGTACGGCACACCGGAACAGGTGCTGGATAACCCGCAACACGAGCGTACGAAGTCGTTCGTCTCCACGCTGTTCTAGCAGGACACTCCCTTACACGAAACGGCCGCCCACATCCGGGCGGCCGTTTTTCATCCATACAACAAGCCTGCGAGGCCGCGGACTAGTGTGGTGGCGCCTCCGAAGAACGCAAGCCCGAGCGCGATGCGGTAGGCCTTCGCGGACGGTACGTGCGGGGCCAGCCGCTTTCCCGCGGTGATTCCGAGAAGCATGCCGCCAAAGGAGGCGACCCACAGCCAGGGGTTGATCGAGGAAATATCCGCCGCACCAGAGAGTTCCTTTGCCCCGAACGACAGTGCGCCGGCGACGAAGAACAACGGCTGCAAGGTGGCGGCATAGATGCGCTGTGGCCAACGTGCCGCGTGCGCGTAAACGGTAAATGCCGGCCCGGCAACGCCTGCGAGGGTGTTCATGAACCCGCCGACGGCGCCAGCGGCAGCTGCAGGAACCACACCTTCGATCTGGGGCACGTAGCGCTTGCCCAACGTCACCACTGACAGGGCGATGAGTAACAGGGCACCGACGATGATGAGCAGGGCGCTCGTCGATACGTGAGAGACCACCCACACCCCGGGAAGCACGCCGATGATGAGCGCGCCTGCGATCGGCCAGAACTTTGACCAGTCGATGTCGCGTCGCATCCCCCAAGTGTTGAAGACCGCATTGACCATGGCGATGACATTGATCATGAGAATGCCGACCACTGGTCCCAACAGCAACGAGAGCACAGGCCCGGTGATCAGACCCAGTCCCATGCCGGAAATGCGCTGCAGCCCAGCGCCCATCACAACTGCGAGCGCGACGGCGATCAACACGATCAATTGCTGAATTTCTCCCGAATCGCGTCGTGGACGCTCTCCGGCACGAGTCCGGAAATGTCACCGCCGTACTTCGCAACCTCTTTGGTTAGCGAGGACGAGATGTAGCCGTACTTCTCATCCGTCAGCAGGAAGTAGGTATCCACGCCGGTCAGGCGTCGGTTCATCTGTGCCATCGGCAGTTCGTACTCGTAATCGAGCGAGGAGCGCAAGCCCTTAATCAGCGCGCTGATGTCGTGCTGGGTGGTGTAATCGACCAATAGACCCGCCCAGCTATCCACGCGGACGCCCTCAAGGTGTGAGGTGGCTTCGCGGATGAGGTCGACGCGCTCGTCGATAGTAAACAGCCCCGACGTCTTCGTTGGGTTGCCAGTGACCAGCACGATCACTTCGTCGAAATGACGAAGGGCACGGGTGACAATGTCGAGGTGCCCGTTCGTGATCGGGTCGAACGAGCCAGGGCAGACTGCGATGGTCAATTTAGTTGTCCTCTGCTTCCGGGTCGGCGTAGACCGCCATATCCATACGTGCAATACCGTAGATGCGACGCTTGAGCTTCTGGCCGGTCGGGGTGAACTCCGCAGGCCATGCAGTCTCCGGGCTTTCGCGGTGGCGTTCAACGACAACCACTGCCCCATCCGCCAGCGCAGGTTTGAGGGCCTCGACCATCTCTGCGACCGCCTCGTCGGCTAGTTCGTATGGAGGGTCTGCCAGCACCATGTCGAAGTGTTTCTTCGGCGCCGATGCAACGTAGGTCGACGCCTTCATCTGGTGGATGTGCACGTTGGGGTGCTTGACCACGCCTGCGTTGTATTCGATGATTTTCGCTGCCTCAGGGTCGCTCTCCACCAGCACGACCTCTGCCGCACCACGCGACGCGGCCTCGAGCCCGAGCGCACCCGAGCCTGCAAACAGGTCGAGCACATGCTTATCGACGAACCCGAAACGCACCTGCAACGACGAAAACAGCCCCTCGCGGGCCCGGTCGGATGTAGGTCGCGTTCCTGCCGGCGGCACTTTGATCTTCCGGCCGCGGGCTTCTCCCGAAATGATGCGGTTCATTCCCATAACTTTAACCAGCTAACTCTTGTCCAAATATTCGAAGTCTTCTGCCACGAACCCGGCGGTAGCTGCCCGGGCAAACTCGGGTTGGTTTGCTACCAAGGTGGCGGCGTCGTCGTAGGCACGTTTAACGATGTCGTAGTCCTCAACCAAGTTAATCAACCGCAGCGTGCGTTTGATGCCGGACTGGCCTGTGCCAAGCACGTCACCTTCGCCGCGGTTAAGCAGGTCAAGCTCCGCGAGCGCGAACCCGTCCGCTGTAGCCGCTACCTGGGATACGCGGGTGAAGCCGGGGCTGCCTTCCTCCGCGAGCGTGTGGAACAGACACAGCGACTGGTTGCCGCCACGCCCAACTCGGCCGCGCAGCTGGTGCAACTGGGAGACACCGAAATGCTCCGACTCGCGCACGACCATCACCGTGGCATTCGGCACATCCACGCCGACCTCGATCACCGTCGTGGACACCAGCACGTCGATGCCGCCTTTGGCGAAGTCCGCCATGACGTTGTCTTTCTCGTCGCCTTTGAGGCGTCCGTGCAGGATGCCGACTGTCAGGTCCGCAAACTCCGTTGCGGCGAGATGCTCGGCAACCTCAAGTACGCCGCCTTCGCCGTCGATACGCGGACACACGATGTAGGCCTGGTGCCCGGCTGCAACTTCTTCGCGGATCTTCTCCCAAGCGCGCTCCACCCAGCGCGGTTTGAATTCCGGGACCACCGCAGACTGGATCGGTTTGCGCCCACCGGGAAGTTCGCGCAGCGTGGATACTTCCAAGTCGCCGAACACCGTGATCGCAATGGTGCGTGGGATCGGCGTTGCCGTCATCACCAGCAAATGCGGTGTGGTCTCCCCCGCTTTGGCACGCAGGGCGTCGCGTTGCTCTACGCCGAAGCGGTGTTGTTCGTCGACAACGACAAGCCCCAGGTTGAAAAAGTCCACGCCCTCTTGGAGCAGGGCGTGCGTACCGACGACAATGTCGGCCTCCCCGGAAACAATCTTCAGCAGTGCCTCTTGGCGCTGCGCGACCGTCATCGATCCTGTCAGCGCAACCACTCGGGTGGGGAGACCCGCACGCATGAGAGTGAACGTCAACGAACGCGCGTGTTGCAGCACGAGAACTTCCGTCGGAGCAAGCAATGCCGCCTGCGCGCCGTTATCGACGGCCTGGAGCATCGCCATCAACGACACCACCGTCTTTCCAGAGCCGACCTCGCCTTGGAGCAGGCGACTCATCGGCACCGTCTTGGACATATCCGCCGTGATGTCCCAGATCACTTCCTTCTGGCCGCGGGTCAACGGGAACGGCAGACCTTCCAAAAGTTTGTCCTCGTCGCCGCCCTTGACATACGGCATCGCGGGCGCCCTGTGAGCGGAGGTGTCGATGCGTCGCACCCCCATCGCCAGCGCGACCGAGAGCGCCTCGTCGTACTTCAGTCGCTCCTTTGCGCGCGCAGGGCCTTCCGCACCAGGCTCGTGGATCTGGCGCACGGCAGCATTCAACGGCAGTAGGCCGATGGGGGTGAAGCCAAGTGGCTCGTCGATACGCGGCAGCGATTTCAGCACCGCATGCACCGCACCCATAATTGTCCACGTGCTGACCTGCTTCGACGCCGGATACAGGGGAAGCCACTGGCGGCCACGCAGCATTTCTTCCAGATCGCCGAAGTGAGACAGCTGACGCATGGAACCGGTCGCCTCAGTAGGACCGTCCATGAGCACGAAGTCAGGGTGCTGCAGCTGAGGCTGATTACGGTAGAAGTCCAACTTGCCCGTCAGCATCGCGCGCCGACCCGGCTTCAGCACCCGTTGGGCATATTGGGAGCCGAAGAAGGTGGCTTGGAACTCCGTCCGCCCATCGTGGATCACCACCTTGGTAATCGGCCGCTTGGGCGTCTTTTTGGTGTAAAACGTGTTGGCGTCGACGACCTCGCCGATCACGGTAACCGTATCGCCTGCTTCGACCCCGGTCAGGTCAGCACCGGTGCCGTAGTGCAGGTAGCGTCGCGGATAGTGCCGAAGCAGCTCGCCACACGTGGAAATGTTGAGGTGTTTCTCAATCGCCCGTGCTTGCTTCGCAGGAATAACCTCAGTCAGTGGCCGATTGTCCTCAAACCCCAGCATTTACTCCACCCCGATCTCCGCACATGCTTGCAATCCGTCTGCAGGATAAACCATGACCTGGACGCCGAGCTCAGTGTTTAGCGTGCGAAGCTCCTCCTCCGACAGCTCAGCTGGGTCAAACAGCACCGTGACTTGCTCCCCGCCGTGTTCGAGCAGGCGTTTGCATGCCCGCTTCACAGCATCGAGCGGGTCTTCGGCGATAAGCAGCGTCTCCCCACGTGCAGTGACCACCACATCACCCTTGGCAACCGCGCCGCTGAGTGTCAGCGCGCCCTTCTTTGCGCGGTGAGCCACTGCCGTACGCATCTCGCCAGCCGCCTCAGACATGGAAAACGCGGCGGTAGCCAGCGGCTGGTTCGGATCGTGGACAGACAGCGCTGCAATACCGGAGACTAACCGGACTGTAGGAAGCAGTGTGATCGTCTGTTCCAGCGCCCGGGTTGCTTTCTCCACGGCAGCAAGATTCCGGTTACTGAGCAGCCCATTCGGCAGCACGATGATCTCGTTGCTGCCCGAACGCCGAATCACCGAGAGCATGTCCGAGATCACCTCGTCGCCCGGGGCAACAGTAACCACGCCTGCTTCCTTATACAGCTCTGTCAGGGAACCGGGAGGCGTCACGGCCACAATCAAGCGATCGGGATTTCGCACCACTGGGGCACCCGGGAGCACTTCAAGGCGCAGGTTTTGGACTTTGCCGAGGCGATACGCCGTCTCAATCACAGCACCTGCATCGAGCGAGTGAATGTGCACAGTGGCTTCCGAATCAGATAGCCGAGCGATGACCAGGCTATCGCCCAAGGGGCGCAGCTCGGTTTCTAACTCCGCAATATCGCCCTGAAAACCAAAGAGCACCTCGAGGGAATGCTCCCGACCCGCCGGCCCCGCATGCGCCATGTCAATGTGCCCGTCGCGGTCCGCCCTTTCAGCAGGTGCCGGGGTGCTTTCTGTGCTGCTTTCTGTGCTGCTTTCTGCGCTGCGTACGGCGCTCCCTTGGACATCACCATCAGGTGCCGTTGCAGGACTATCCTCGGCTTCTTCCAACAAGGCTTCGAGCAGAATCACCACACCAGTGCCGCCGGCATCAACCACTCCGGCCTCGCGTAGCACTGGCAGCTGCGACGGCGTGTTGGCCAAGGCCACCCTGGCCGCAGATGTCGCAGGTGCTGCGACATCGAGCAAGCTCAACGGACGCCCAATGTCCTCTACCGCTTGTTGGGCAGCCACAGACGCCGCTCGGAGCACCGTAATCACGGTGCCTTCCACCGGATCCGCAATGGCTTGGTCCACAAACTTCACGGCATGCGCCAATGCGTCCGCGACCATCTCCCCGTCCGAAGCATCGTCTTTGACAGACTGCGCGATTCCGCGCATCACCTGGGACAACACCACACCTGAGTTGCCGCGTGCTCCACGTACAGCGCCGACGGCCAGGGCTTCGGCGACATCGACGGCGCTGGCGTCGTCGCCAAGCAAAGCTGCTTGCTCGCAGGCTGAACGCATCGTGTGCGCCATGTTGGAGCCCGTATCGGAGTCCGGCACGGGAAAGACGTTGAGGCTGTTGATCTCCACTCGGCGCCGCTCCAGCTCGGCGGAGGCGCGTTGGGCCCACGCACGCAACCCTGCGGCGTCGATAAGCGGAGTGACAGACATGAAGCGAAAGCTTACAGGGAGCTGTTACAGACTCCAGTCGATGGGATTCGCACCCTGTGCTTGAAGCGCTTCATTTGCACGCGAGAACGGGCGCGAACCGAAGAAACCGCGCGATGCTGATAACGGCGACGGATGCGGCGACTCAATCCGGGGAGTATCCCCCAAAAATCTCGCAGCTGTCTGTGCGTCACGGCCCCACAAGATAGCTACGAGTGGCGCATCTCGGCGGACAAGCGCCTCAATTGCGGCCTGGGTAACCTCTTCCCAGCCTTTGCCACGGTGTGACGCGGGCTTTCTCGGACGCACGGTAAGCACCCTGTTGAGCAGCAAAATGCCTTGCGACGACCACGACGACAGGTCCCCATCCGCCCGGGGCGGGATACCCAGATCAGCCTGCAGCTCTTTGTAGATATTCACCAGCGACCTTGGCGCCGCCACCCCAGGCTGGGTGGAAAACGCGAGCCCCATCGGGTGTCCTGGGGTCGGATACGGGTCTTGGCCCAGGATGAGGACCCGGACATCGTCGAACGGATCCGCAAAAGCCCGCAAAATATCGTGGCCACGCGGCAGGTAGTCGTCCTCTGTGCGCAAAAACTGCCCCATTGCGTGGATTCGATCTTCCACCGGAGCGAGCGGTTCCTGCCAAGATTCGTGCACGGGCAACATTTAGAAACTCTCCCATCCGGTGGTCAATTCTGGGGCCTCGCCGTCGATGCGCACCCCGGGCTTGCGGGTGACTGCGCCAATCGAACGGAACCCAACCGGTGCGGACCCATCGATCGTGCCGATGAGGGTGTGGTCCTCCCCACCTGTGAGCACCCACTCCCACGGGTCGACGCCAAGGAGTACGCCCGCAGCCTGCAAGGTCGCATCCGGGCGCAGCGCCACCTTTGACAGTTCGATGCCTACCGAAGATGCCTTTGCCAGCGTCGTCACATCCCGGATGAGCCCATCCGAGTTGTCCGTCATCGCGGTCGCGCCTGCCGCGCGCGCCACCACGCCACGCCCCGGGCTAAGCACCGGGGCCTGATGCGCCTTCACAAGCACCTCGAGCTCCTCCGGCACATCAATCCCGGACTGCAGCAGCGCGAATCCTGCGGCTGAATAACCGATATTGCCGTGCGCGACCACTCGCTGACCGGGGCGTGCCGCATCTAGCGTCAGCGGCGGACGGTTACCACCAAGCGAGCCGATTGCGGTTACGGAGACCACAAGTTCTTGCCCGTCGGTCAGATCCCCGCCGACGAGTTCACAGCCATACTCCCCTGCCATATCCCCAATGCCGCGGGCGATCTCTTCGACCCATGCTGCCGGCGCATCGCGGGAGACAGACACCCCCATCAATGCTGCAATCGGGCGCGCGCCCATTGCCTCGATATCCGCGAAGTTCTGCACCGTCGCCTTGCGGCCCAAAAGGTACGGGGTTGTGGTCGCACGAGTGAAGTGATGGCCTTCCACCAACATGTCGGTGCCGGCGACGACTCTCGAGTTTGGCACTGAGGGGGTAAGTACCGCTGCGTCGTCGCCGTTGAGGGCAGACGGTGCGGCAGCGCGAATCGCGGCGATAACCGCTCGCTCGCCGACCTGCGCAAGCGTCGGACCATCAGTGGGAAATCCGGTGGTGATCACGGGTTGGGCAGCCCTTTCGTTAGACTATTTCGCCATGGCAACCACGGCGCACGAACCACAGGTTAATCGCACAACAATTTTGGTCAGTCTTGGCCTCGCAGTCCTTCTCGTCCTCGGAGCCGTTATTGGCGCTCGTGTGTTCTTCCAACGTGTGGCGCTGCAGCCGGTCGCGATGGCTGATCTTCCTGCCCCGATGGCCGATAGCCCGGAGTGCGCATCGCTTATCGACGCCCTCCCCGACCGGTTCGCCGGCCTTCCCCGTGCCGAACTCGCAGAACCGGCACCACAAGGCGCCGCCGCCTGGCGCAAGTCCACCGATGACCGCGTCACCCTGCGCTGCGGTGTAGACATGCCGGCGCAGTACACGGACTACGCCGTTACTGAAACCATCGGCAATGCAACGTGGATGCGTATCGACGACCTCACGCCCCAGTCCAACCTGGCCACCTGGTACACCGTGAACCGCTCCCCTGTGATCGCCGTGACCGGTGATGCGCAGGTACTCCACGACTCAAAGAAGTCCCTCGGACGGCTGGGCGCCGATGGGCTGCCATCGAAGGATCAGCCCCACAACCCCGCGCCTTTGTCCGCGTTGGAAGGCGCAGATGCATCGAAGTGCGACGCGCTGCTCCAGGCCGCACCGGATGCTATCGCCGAGGGCTACACCCGGACAGAGCCTGCGTCCGAAAACACCGTCGCATGGCGTGCTGAGGGACGTGATCCGATCGTTCTGCGCTGCGGTGTCGCCCCATCGCCGAATTACGCACCGGGTGCGCAACTTGCTCAGGTCAATGACATTCCGTGGTTCGAGGATGTGCTGTTGGCAAACGGCACCACGGCATCGACGTGGTACGCATTGGGGCGCGACAGCGGTATCGCCGTCTCTTTGCCGCAGGCGGAGAGCAACGAGGCGATTACGAACCTGACTGAACTGATCGCCGAGCACACCGCTGCGCTTTAACGCTGCGCCTTAACGCTGTGCTTTAACGCAGCGCGGTCCGCACCAGCGTGTCCAGCAGTTCCGGGTAGTCCACTCCGGTGGCTGCCCACACCTGCGGGTACATCGAAATCGCGGTGAATCCAGGCATGGTGTTGACCTCGTTGAGCACCGGGCCGTCCTTGGTGACGAAGAAGTCCACACGTGCGAGCGACTTACAGTTCAGCGCCTTGAAACACGTCACCGCCATGTCTTGAAGTTGCGCGGTTGTTGCCTCGTCGAACGGTGCCGGAATCGTTGCCGTAACGCCCTCTTCGAGGTATTTCGTTTCAAACCCGTAGAAGCCTTCTTCGGAGTCTTCGGTGCCGTTGAGCTTCGCTGGCAGAGATGCCGCAATGGTCCCGTCGGGTCGTTCGAGGACTCCCACCTCAACCTCGTCGCCGACAAGTTCCGCTTCCACAATCACCTTGGAATCGGATTCGTGCGCAAGGTCGTACGCCGCCGGGAAGTCGTCCCAGGAGCTCACTTTGGACACACCGATCGATGACCCACCGTTGGCGGGTTTTACGAACACTGGTAGACCGAGGTAGTCACGCTCGTCGTCGTCAAGCACTGCCCGTCCGTCGAGGATCACTTCCCTGGTGATCGCAATGTTTTCAGCCGCGACGAGCTTCTTCGTGTACTCCTTGTCCATGCCGCAAGCGGATGCAAGCACCCCTGGGCCAACGTACGGGACACCAGCAAGTTCGAGCAGTCCTTGCACTGTGCCGTCTTCGCCGTATTTGCCGTGCAGCACCGGGAAGACAACATCGACGCAAGCGATACTTTCGCCGGTTGCGACGTCGAAAACCTGCCCCTTGCGCGTCGGGTTGATGGAGAGTGCAACTTCGCGGCCAGCGGGCACCTCAGGCAGCGCGACGCCGTTTACTGGGTCTGTTGTGCCTTCAACCCATACGCCGTCACGGGTGATACCGATGGGAAACACCTCGTAGTCAGCCGGCATGTGTTGCATCACCGACGCTGCGGAAATGCAGGAAATGGAGTGCTCGGTGGACATGCCACCATAAAGAACTGCTACGCGAATCACGCTGACCAATCTACCGCGTAGCCATGGCGCAGTTTTACTCTGCCTTCTTGCTGCGCCCCATCAGTGTCGCGATCGTGTCCGCAACTTTGAAGTTGTCGTGGCAAATAGCAAACACTGCCTGGGTAATCGGCATCTCCACGCCATGCTTTTCGGCGAGCTGGAAAATGCTTCTCGACGACACCACCCCCTCCGCAACCTGGCCCTTCGTCGCAGCCTTCGCCTCTTCCATCGTCGCACCTTGCCCCAAAGCGGAGCCAAATGTGCGGTTACGCGACAGCGGCGAAGCACACGTGGCCACGAGGTCTCCCATACCGGCAAGACCTGCAAACGTGCGGGGATCCGCGCCGAGCGCGTTGCCCAGACGGGTGGTCTCTGCAAGGCCACGCGTGATCAGGGATGCCAGGGTGTTGTCGCCAAGGCCCTGTCCCGCGGCCATGCCACAGGCAAGCGCAATGACATTTTTCGTCGCGCCGCCGATTTCGCAGCCCACGACATCCGTGTTGGTGTACGGCCGCAAATAGTTAGTCGCACACGCGGCTTGGACGAGTTTTGCACGGTTCTCATCGGCGCATGCAATCACGGTGGCGGCAGGTTGTTCGAGCGCAATCTCGCGCGACAGGTTGGGCCCGCTGAGCACTGCGATCCGGTTCGGGTCCGCTCCGGTGACCTCTGCAATAACTTCACTCATGCGCAGATGCGTTCCTGTTTCCACGCCCTTTGAGATGGACAGCATCGTCGCATCAGCCGGGATCATGGGTGCCCAACGCGCGACGTTTTCCCGCATGGTCTGGCTGGGTACGCCAAAGACGACGATGGTCGCGTCTTGCAGCGCGTATTGCTCGTTCGAGGTGGCTTCGATCGCATCCGGGAGTGTGATGCCGGGAAGGTACTCCGGGTTTTCCCGCGTGGTCTGAATGGTGCGGGCAAGGTTGTCCCGACGCGCCCACAGCGTGACCCTGTTGCCGGCGTCCGCGAACACCTTCGCCAGGGTTGTACCCCAGGAGCCTGCCCCCAGTACCGCAACGTTGACCATATTTTTCCGAATCCTCCCAGCCGATTGTTCCGGTTTAACCTACCACCGGCCGTGGCGCGTGGCGTGTCCGGCGTGAGTGGGTTACTTGGGACACAATGGAGGACATGCCTACTCACGCATCCAAGACACCAGGAAACAGCGGGAAGCTCTCCGAGCAAGATAAGGACGCCTTGGGTGAGAAGTTTCTCACTGGCAGGCTTCAGGCTATTCCGTTAAAGCCCCAGAAGGAGTTCGAGCGCACCACGCTTGCTGCGGGTGCGGTGCTGTGGCGCGGTGACGTTAAGCAACCCGGCACCATTGAGGTTGCGTGTATTCACCGTCCTCATTACGACGACTGGTCGCTGGCCAAGGGCAAGGTCGACCCTGATGAGTCGCTTGTACAAACCGCAGTACGTGAAATCAAGGAGGAAACAGGCTACGACGTTCGCCTGGGCAAGTTGCTGGGCAAGACGGTCTACCCGGTAAAGAAGACAACCAAGGTGGTCTATTACTGGACCGGCGAGGTCGTCGGTGGCGAGTTCGTACCCAACAACGAGGTCGACGAGATCCGCTGGCTGCCACTCAATGAAGCGCTTGAGTTGATGACGTACGACCTCGACCGCGAGGTGCTCCAGAAGGCCCAGAAGCGCTTTAACACGCCCGCAGATGCACGCATCCTCTATGTCCGACATGCCCGCGCCCACGACCGCAACAAATGGTCCGGCGACGACAACTTGCGTCCTCTGGATAAGAAGGGCCGCCGCCAATCCGAGATGCTCGTTCCCCTGCTCAGTGCGTTCGCGCCGGAACGTATTTACTCGGCGGTTCCGGAGCGCTGCCAGCACACGGTTGCGCCGCTGGCAGATGAGATGGGGTGTGAGGTTGTCGTCGATAAGCAGTTTGGCGACGATGCCTGGATCGCCGACATGGTTGGCGCCAAGCACGCATTCAAGGACGTGATTGAGGCCGGCGGAACCAGCGTGGTGTGCGCGCAAGGTGGGATCATCCCCGGCATAATCGCGTGGCTCTCGGCGCAAGGGACACTGCCTATCGACGAAGAAATCCGCGCGAAGAAAGCCTCCGTATGGGTGCTGACGTTCCACGACGGCAAGCTCATCGGCGCGGACTACATCCCCTCCCCACTTCCAGTTCTGTAACCCCACCACGACGAAAGGCCCAGACCATGGCAGCTCCTACCGCCATTTCCCAAGACCGCATCGCGGCCACCCTGAAATCAATGGGGGTGCAGTACTTCCGAGAAGACAGCGGCGAGGTTCGCACCGCATTTCCCAGCCTGATGGTGTTCTTCGAGGTAGCCGAGGGTGGTTTCAAGGCCACCGCACGCTGGCTCGGCATCATTGAGGGCGACGATATTGAGACGCTGCGTCTGCGCTGCAACGAGATCAACCGGACGATGCCCCTCGTGCGCGTACACCCGGTACGTCGTGAGGACGATGCCGTCGTGCTGATCGACGCGCCGTTCTTCTCCAACGAAGGCTTCACCGACGAGCAGGTGCGTGCAATGTTGGACTACTACTTCTCCGCAATCCATCACGTGGTGAACCTGCTGCGCGAGGCCTTGCCAGATACCAGCGAGCTCTTGTCGACGAGCGGCCCGAAAACCTTCACCACCGAAGCAAACACCGAAGCCAACGCCGAAGCTAACCAGGAGGACTAGGACATGACTTCTGCAACCAGCAACCTCAGCATCGACCGTGTCATCGCCTTGTTTGACAAGGAAGGCTGGAAGTACGAAAAGGCACCGCTTGGCCCTGCGCTGCGCACCGGTTTTTCCGGTATCGGTCTGGAAATCAACATGATCGAGCCGAATCTCAACGTGCTGACCACCGTCGCTGTGGATTCGGTGAAGGCCGCGCAGTTTAATGAGGTGCTCGAGTGGGTGGAGCGATACAACATTGAGAAGGCTTACCCCACCGTGACCGCAGTGAAGGACGAACAGCGCGGCATCACCGCGCTTGCCGTGACCTACTCTCTGCCGGGTTACTGGGAGCGCAGCGACCAGCAGTTTTCCGACGAGATCAAGACCGGTATCCAAGGCGTCGTTGTCGCTGCGCGTGAGTTCCTGGAGGCGTTCGCCCCGGGCGTCGTCGACCAGTTGGGCAAATAACCAGCCCGAGGGCGCTATCGCCGTCCGGGGTCTAACCCGCGACGGACGGCTTGAACGCTGGACGCGTTGCTTCGAATCGTTCGATGGCGGGCTCGTCGCGGAGCGTCAGCCCAATATCGTCGAGGCCTTCCATGAGCCGCCAGCGGGTGTAATCGTCGATCTCGAAGGTAAAGGTGTTGCCGCCGACGGTGACGGTGCAGTCTTCGAGCGAGACGATCGCCTCATCACCTGGGTGCTGCTCAAGGTGCTTCCAGATCAGCTCGATATCGGACTGGCTCATGATGCCCGCGAGCAGGCCAGCTTTGCCGGCGTTTCCGCGGAAGATATCCGCGAATCGGGGGCTGAACACGGCACGGAAGCCGTAGTCCATGAGCGCCCAGACAGCGTGTTCACGCGAGGAGCCTGTGCCAAAGTCCTCGCCGGCGAACAGCACGGAGCCGTCTTTGAACGCGTCCTGATTGAGGACGAATGTGGCTTCGTTTTCACGCCAATTAGAAAATAGGCCGTCCTCGAAACCGGTGCGGGTCACACGCTTGAGGTAGCGCGCGGGGATGATCTGGTCGGTATCAACGTTGGTGCGGGTCAGCGGAACGCCGACGCCGGTGTGAGTGGTGAACTTTTCCATGATCGGGCTCCTTTACAGATCTGCCGGGCTTGCGAGGTGGCCGGTCACCGCAGTTGCTGCTGCAACCAGCGGGGATACGAGGTGGGTACGGCCACCCGGGCCTTGGCGGCCTTCGAAATTGCGGTTGCTTGTGGAGGCACTGCGCTCCCCCGGTCGCAACTGGTCTGGGTTCATGCCGAGGCACATGGAGCAGCCCGCGGTCCGCCATTCTGCGCCGAACTCTGTGAAGATCGCGTCGAGGCCTTCTTCTTCGGCCTGCTGCTTCACAAGTGTGGAGCTCGGTACGACGAGCATGCGTGTACCTTCGGCGATGCGGCGGCCCTTGACAACGTCGGCGGCTGCACGCAGATCCTCGATGCGCGCGTTGGTGCAGGAGCCGAGGAAGACCGTATCGATGGTGATGTCGCGCAGCGGCATGCCCGGGGTCAAGCCCATGTATTCGATGGCCTTCGCAGCAGATGCCTTCGTGTTGTCGTCGGTGAAGTCCTCCGGGTCGGGAACGTTTTCGCCGAGCGGCAGACCTTGGCCTGGGTTGGTACCCCAGGTGACAAACGGTGTCAGTGCTGCACCGTCGATTTCTACAACGGTGTCGAATGTCGCGCCCTCGTCAGTCGGCAGCGTCTTCCAGTATTCGACTGCCGCATCCCAGTCGGCACCCTTGGGTGCGTACTCTCGGCCCTCGACGTAGTCGAAGGTGGTCTGATCCGGCGCGACCATGCCGGCGCGGGCACCGGCTTCAATGGACATGTTGCACAGCGTCATGCGCGCTTCCATCGACATTTTCTCGATGGCCTCGCCGCGGTACTCGATAATGTGGCCCTGGCCGCCGCCGGTGCCGATCTTGGCGATGATCGCCAAGATCAGGTCCTTGGCCGTCACGCCGTCCTGCAGCTCGCCGGTGACCTCGATGGCCATGGTCTTGAAGGGTTTCAGCGGCAGGGTCTGGGTGGCCATGACGTGCTCCACCTCAGAGGTGCCGATGCCCATGGCAATCGAGCCGAACGCGCCGTGCGTCGAGGTGTGCGAGTCGCCGCAGACAATGGTCATTCCGGGCTGTGTAATGCCCAGCTGCGGGCCGACGGTGTGCACGATGCCCTGCTGGATATCGCCCATCGGGTGCAGCTTCACACCAAACTCGGCGCAGTTGTCGCGCAGGGTGGCTACCTGGGTGCGCGAGGTAGGCTCGGTGATCTCGACGAGGTCACCGCTGGTAATACCCGTGGTGGGCACGTTGTGGTCCTCCGTTGCCAAATGCAACTCGGGGTGGCGCATGGTGCGTCCGTTCATCCGCAGACCGTCAAACGCCTGTGACGAGGTCACTTCGTGCAGGAGCTGGAAATCGATAAAGATGAGGTCAGGCTCGCCGTTTTCCCCCTTCGTTACCACGTGGTCGCGCCACACTTTCTCCGCTAATGTCAACGGTGGCTGAGTCATCCGGTCCTCCTTCATACGGGCTCCCAACATCCCACACTATGAGATGCTAGGATTCGAACTGTGAGACAGTATAACGAAGGTTCCGGGATTAAAGTCCTCGACCGCGCAGTTGCCATCACACGCTCGGTTGGTGCGGGTGATAAAACACTCGCAGAACTTAGCGACGACACCGGCCTGCCACGCGCAACCGCCCACCGCATTGCCACTGCGCTGGAACTGCACCATGTGCTTTCCCGCAACGAACACGGCGAATGGACACTCGGCCCAGCACTGACCGGTCTTGCCACGGGGCTTCCCTCCGCGCTGCTTCCGGCAGCCGCGCCGGTTATGCGAGACCTGGTTGCACAGACCGGGGAATCCGCACAGCTTTACCAACTGACGGGATCGACCCGCACCTGCATCGCTGCCGAAGAACCGGAAAGCGGACTCCACAACGTAGTGCCGGTTGGCTCCAGGCTCACACTATCGGCCGGTTCTGCCGCCCGCGTGTTTGCTGCCCACTGCCCGATCGACTCCCCGTTTGATGCAGCGGACCTCGAACAGGTACGCAAGGTCGGCTACGCCGAGTCTGTCTCCGAGCGCGAGGTTGGCCTGGCGAGCGTGTCCACCCCGGTGTTCCAGCCCGACGGCACCTTAGTCGCGGTCCTGTCTGTGTCGGGTCCCGCCGAGCGCTTGAAGCCCTCCCCCGGCGCAACATGCGGCGAGGCGCTCAAGAACGCCACCGCTCGGCTGAGCGCCGAGCTCTAGCCGAGCTCTAGCCGAGCTCCGGCCCGGCACTGGGGGCGCCAACGGGCGTCAGCGAACGTCGATGTCGTCCAAGCGCCTCGCGGGCCACACCGCGGGGGAAGCGGATCTTCCGCCGCAGGATCAGTTCGTCCTCGATGCAGTAGGCGCCGACCAAGAACGCCTCGATCTCCTCACTCGGCGGGGTCCGCTTGACCAGGTAGGGGTCGATGAGGAAGTTATCCGAGGTCGTGCGGCACCGGGTGCGGTTCATGGCTAGGCCCACCAGGGGCACGCCGTCGGAACGGGTCTTGGTGAAGGCGACTTCGGCAAGGGTTAGCCCGCAGCCGTCGACAAGCGAGCGCCCCGGCTCAAGATACAGACGCAACCCGCGCTCGCGCAGCGCCTCTGCGACGCCGCCGGAGAGTACCTCGGTGAGCCACGCGCCGCGCGTCGGCTCCTGCCAGTCCCGGGCCGAGCACGCCGCGCTCGAGAGCGTCGGCGACGAGGGCGCGGGCTGAGCGGTCCTGCCGCCGGGGTTGAAGGATTCGAGTTTGGCTCAGTTTCCCCCAAACGCTCCATTTGAGGGTACGCTCGCCACGTGAGAAAGAGCGGGCAGATTCTTGGACGGGACATTCGTCGCCTGCTGCGCGTTCCCCGGGCCTTCATCATCATCGTCGGCGTGCTTATCATCCCCGCGCTCTACGCGTGGTTCAACATCAACGCCTTCTGGGACCCCTACGCCCACACCCAGAACATCCGCATCGCGGTGGTCAACAACGACCGGGGCGCCTCCGCCGAGCGCGTCGGCGAGGTCGACGTCGGCGAGCAGATCACCGAGCAGCTCAAGGGCAACGACAAGATCGGGTGGGTGTTCCTCCCCGAGGACGAGGCCCGCGACGGGCTCATGCGTGGCGACTACTACGCCATGTTCCTCATCCCGCCCGAGTTCAGCGAGGACCTGCTGAGCCTGGTCAGCGGCACCTACACGCAGCCGGTGCTGGAGTACTACGTCAACGAGAAGAGCAACGGCGTCGCCCCCTCGATCACCGACGCCGGCGCACACGCCGTCGACACGGCCGTGTCCGAGGCCTTCAAGAAGAAGGTCGGCGAGGCCGCCGCGACCGAGCTGCGCAACAAGGGGATCGCGACGCGCGAGGACGCCGAGAAGGTCCGAGGCAAGGCCTCCGGGAGCTTCGGCCAGATCGCCGCCGACCTCGACGCCGCCCAGGGGCGGGTGGCCACGATGAAGCAGAGCATCAGCGGGGCGCGCCCGGTCGTCACCGAGCTGAACACCCTCGTCGGCTCCGTCGACGACACCCTCGGGTCCGTGGACTCCTCCCTCGGCGAGGCCGAGGGGATCATCGCCGAGCTGCAGAAGTCCTCCGCCGGTTTCAGCGCCGACACGTCGGCCGCGCTCGTCGAGTCCACCAACGCGCTCAGCCTCGGCGCCGCCTCCGCCAACGCCTCCATCGCGGAGGCGACGGGCCAGCTCGGCACCGCCCAAGGGCGAGTGCGCTCCGCCGTCGGCGAGGTCGACGGCGTGGTCAAGCAGGGCGAATCCGCCGCCGCGCAGCTGCGCGCCATGTCGGCCGGGGCCGCCCTATCGCCCGGGGTCCGCGCTCAGCTCGACGCCGCGGCCAGCGCGCTGGAGGAGCGTACCGTCGCCTCCCGCGCCGTCCTCGACGGCCTGAACAACGTGGACCGCCGCACGGGCGCTGCGTTGGCGTCAATAGGCGAGCTCGGCGACTCCCTCGAGGCCGCGACCGCCGACTCCAACGCCGCAGCGCGCGCCGCAAGCACGCAGCTCGGCGAGTCCGTGCCCGCGATCAACGCCTCGCTCGCGCAGGCCTCCGGCAGCGTCGCCTCCGTGCGCGGCGCGCTGAACAGCCAGCGTGCCCTGCGCGAGGAAACGACCTCGCTGCTCGCCGGGGTGGACAACCAGCTCGCGGCCAGCCTCGGCATCCTCGACGAGGTCTCGGGCAACCTCGGCACGCTTGCCGACGGCGCCCGCGCCGCCCAGTCCGACATCAACGCCCTCCTGGCCACCTCCGACTCGAAGGCCCTCAACACTGTCACGAACCTCAACTCCGCGAAGATCGGCGAGTACATCTCCTCGCCCGTCACCGTCGAGCAGCAGGCCGTCTTCCCCACGGAGAACTACGGCAGCTCCATGGCCTCCTTCTTCACCAACCTGGCCCTGTGGATCGGCGCGTTCGTGCTGACGATCATCTTCCGCGTCGAGGTCGACACCGAGGGCTTTCGCCGCCTCACCGTCGGCCAGGCCTACCTCGGCCGCTTCCTCCTCTTCGCCACGCTCTCGGTGCTCCAGGCCGTCGTGGTGACGCTCGGCAACGTGGCATTTGGGGTGCAGATACAGTCCGTCACGGCCTTTCTCGCCACCGCAATCGTCATCGGGGTCGCCTACACAGGGATCATCTACTCCATCGTCTCCGCGCTCGGCCACATTGGCCGCGGCATCGCCGTCTTCCTCGTCGTCATCCAGATCCCGGGCGCGTCGGGCCTCTACCCCATCGAGCTCATGCCCGACTTCTTCCGCCGCATCTACCCCTTCCTCCCCTTCCGCTACGGCATCGACGCGATGCGCGAGACCATCGCCGGGTTCTACGGTCATCACTACCTCCGCTTTTTGGCGGCGCTTCTCGCCATGTCCGCCGCAGCCTTCGCCCTGGGGTGGCTGTTCCGACTCACCTCCTCGCACGCCAACCTCCTGTTCAACCGCCAGCTCGCGCGCACGAACCTCATCACCAACGAGAAGGTGGAGGTCATGGGCTCGCCCTACCGCGCGTCCGACATCATGGCCGCCCTGTCGGACCGGGATGAGTTCCGCGGTGGCGTCGAGAAGCGGGCGCGGATGCTGCGGGAGAACTACCGCACCCTCATCTTCGGCGGGATCGGCGCGGGCGTTGTCGGCATCGCCATCATCACCCTGCTCACCATGCTCCTGCCCACCGACAAGACGATCATGCTGGCCATCGTCGTCACCTGGTCACTGCTGGTCGTCCTCTACCTCGGCGCGGTGGAGTACTTCACGCAGAGCCTCGTCGACGCCGAACAGGTCTCGCGCCTCGGCGAGGCCGAGCTGCGCGACGCCGTGATCCACCGCCACGACTCCGCCGGCACCAGCGTCACCATCGGGCCCGCGGATGCCGAAAGCGAGGACACCAAGTGAGTACCGTCTTCTCCATCGCCTACAACGACCTGCGCCGGCTCTACACCAACGTCATGGCGGGCATTGTCATGGTCGGCCTGATCGCCATCCCCTGCCTCTTCGCCTGGTTCAACGTGCTGGCCACGTGGGACCCATTCGGCAACACCGAGCGCCTCGAGGTGGCGGTGGCCAACACCGACCGCGGCCACACGAGCGATCTCACCCCGCTGTCCGTCAACGTCGGCGACATGGTCCTCTCCCAGCTCTACCGCGACGACTCTATGGACTGGGTCATCACCGATGCCGACAACGCCATCGAGGGCGCGAAGTCCGGTGAGTACTACGCCGCCATCGTCTTGCCGCCCACGCTGAGCGACGACATGTTCACCTTCTACGCCGGAAACGCCGAACCCAGCCGCATCGACCTTTACGTCAACGAGAAGAAGAACCCCATCTCCCCGGTGCTCATCTCCAGCGGCGCGCAGGGCGTCAGCGCCCAGATCAGCGCGTCGTTTACTAGAGTCCTCGCCGAGGTGTCCTTCGGGTTGATCGAGACGACCTCGGACTTCTTCAACGAGGCGGAAACCAAGCAGGCACTCGACTCCATCGAGACGCGCACCGCCAGCGCCCGCGACCAGCTGCTCTCCAGCGCCAGCACCGTGGACGCGCTCGCCTCGCTCACTGAGTCGAGCGTGCCGCTCGTCGACAGCGCCGAGCGGATCTCCGGGGCGCTGGGCGACTCCCTCGGGCAGGTCCGCCCCGTCGACCTCGGAGCCACCGGGGCGGGCCTCGGCGGAGGCGGCGCAGCGCTTGCGGCGGCGCTGGGGGCAACGTCGGAAAGCTTTGCCGCCATAAGCGACCGCGTCGACCAGCTGATGGCGGACTCCTCCGCCACCTCCCAGGCGACCGCCGCGAGCCTGACGGACATCGCCGCGCGCATCGATGTCCAGGTGAAGCAGTACACGGCCCTGCGCGACACCATCAACGGCCAAGTCGCCCCGGTGCTTCCCCCCGACGCCCAACCGGCGGTGCGCGCGGTGGTCGGCGACCTCAACGACGCTATCGCCCGCCAGACGGCCGTGCGCGACCGACTCAACGACGCCGCCGCGCGCCTCACCGCCGGGCAGGGCGGCCGGGACGGGAAGAACGCGGACCGGCAGGAGATCAAGGACTCGATCGCCCGGGCCCGCGAGGCGATGGACTCGGCCAAGAATTCCTACGACACCGGGATCCGCCCGCGCCTCGAGGCGCTGTCGGGCTCGCTAGACAACGTCCGGGCGAACGTCGACAAGGCCCGCTCGGACATGGACGGCGTCTCCTCTGCCCTGGCCAATCGGCCCGGCTCGCTGCGCGACACCCTCGCAGCCTCCGGTGCGAACCTGCGCGACACGGCGGAATCTCTGCGCGCCAGCGCGGCGAGGATGCAGGAGGCGCAGCGGTCGATCGCGCAGTCGCGCTCGAGCGGGGACCTGACGAAGCTGGCCGACCTCGTCTCCAGCCACCCGGAGGAGCTCGCCGACGCCCTCGTCGACCCAGTCAAGGTGGAGCGCAAGGAGGTCTTCCCCCGCGTCAGCTTCGGCGCCGGCATGGCCCCGCTCTACACGGTCCTCGCCCTGTGGGTAGGCGCCCTGTTGACGTCAGTGGCCGTGCGCACGGACGACCGCTCCATCGAACAGAACGTGGTCGATCCCGGCCGCGTCACCGCGGGCCAGAAGTACTTCGGCCGCTACCTGACGTTCGTGACCACCGGCCTGGCCCAATCCACGCTCCTCATGGCGGGCCTCATCGTCTACGTGGGCATCGAGCCCGCGCACCCCTTCCTCCTCTTCATGGCGGGGTGGGTCTCGAGCCTGGTCTTCCACCTGATCTGCTACACGCTGGTGCTCTCCCTGAGCAATGCCGGCAAGGCCGTGGGCGTGCTCATCCTGGTGCTCCAGGTCTCGGCGGCGGGCGGCGCCTACCCGCTGCAGCTGCTGCCGGGCTGGACGCAGGCGATCAGCCCCTGGCTGCCCGCGACCTACTCGATCCGCGCTATGCGCGCCGCGGTCTTCGGCACCTACGGCTGGGACTTCTGGCGAGACCTCGGCATCCTCGTCCTCTTCGCACTGCCCTTCCTCCTCCTCGGCCTCTGGCTGCGCCACCGGCTGCACCACGCGATCAGCCGCATGGACGAGGCGGTCGCCCAGACCAAGGTGATGATGTCCTAGCCGCGCCTACAGGTCGATGGTGCCGCGCACGCGGGCGGTGACCGCCCACCCAGATGTCGCGGCCGTCGTCGATAAGCAGATTATGCTTCGACGAACCCCTCGCCGATGCGCCACTGGCGCTTCTCGCCCAAGCTGACGGAAGCGTCCGGGTCCTCCACGTCCGAGACACGGTAGTAGAGCATGTCCACGTAGTCGTAGTGGATGCTGGCCACGCCGTAGCCGTGTGCGTCAAAATCGATATGGCTGACCCACGGGTTGGCATCCCGAATCGTCTGCTCCACCAGCAACGACGTGGAGTTGTCCTCCTTGTGGTACGTGCCGAACGCGGTGGTCAGGATCTCGTCCACGTTAGGCGCGGAGATTGAGGTGGTGACCATCTCGCAGCCGATCTCGCCGAAGCCGGACGGTGAGGCGATCGAGTTCGCCCACTCCGAGTGAATATCGCCGGTGAGGAACAGTGCGTTCGATTCCTGCTCGTCCAACATGGTGAGCAGGCGGTCGCGCTCCGCGGCGTAGCCGTCCCACTGATCCGAATTCACCGCGATGCCCGTCGCGCGCTCCTTCATATAACCTGCAGCGATGTTGGCCTTCTCGTTGTCCGGGATGGTGGCAAATCGCATCGGCGAGACCATCACCGAGTTGCCCAGCACATCCCAGCGTGCGGTGGACTGTTGGAGTTGTTCTGCCACCCAGGCAAACTGCTCGTCGCCAAGCATTGTGCGCTCATCGTTGGCAAAGTTGTCGCTGGTGGTTTCCTCGTCGCGGAAGGTGCGCAGATCCATCATGGTCAGCTGCGCGAGGTTGCCAAACTGGAAGCTGCGGTAGATGCCTGGAGCCTCAATGAGCGCACTGCGACGCACCGGGAGCCATTCGTAGTACGCCTGCATCGCCGCTGCTTCGCGCTGCGCCCACTTCCCTTCAACCCGGCCGTCCGTGTGGTTTTCGGCTCCTTCGCGCCAGCTGTTGTTCGCCGACTCGTGGTCATCCCACACCACAATCCAAGGGCACGCCGCATGGGCCGCCTGCAGGTTCAAGTCGGTGCGGTAGCGGCCGTAACGTTGGCGGTAATCCTCCAACGTGGTGATTTCCCACTCCGGATGGTGCATCCTGGCAACGCCACTCTTGCCTACGTATTCGCCGGTTGGATACTCATAGATATAATCGCCGAGGAACACCACGTGGTCGATTTCGCCCGCGCGCGCACGCTGGGCCATGTCAGCGTAGGCGCTAAAGAATCCGGACTCCCAGTTCGCGCAGGAAGCGATTGCGAGATTCAGCGTATCGACGTCAGCGTCCTTTGCAGGAGCCGTCAACGTACGCCCGATTGGCGAGGAAGCACCGGCGTACTCACCGGATTTCACGATGAAACGGTAGAAGTACTCCGTATCTGGATCGAGCCCGTCCGGATCGACGTGCACCGTGTGGTCGGATTCCGCACTCGCCGTCGCGCTTCCTGTCTTTGGGTGAGTGAAGTCTTCATTGGTGTCGATCTGCCATTCCAGCTCGATATCGTCGCCAAGACCTGAGCCCGGCAACGCCTCGCGCGAGGGCGTCACACGAGTCCACAGCACCACGCGATCTGGCAGCGGATCTCCGGAAGCAACCCCGTGCAAAAACGGCAAGCCCCACTGATCCGCCGGCGTTGGCACCTCGGGAGTGGAGACTGTGCTGCGGCGGGCAGCAACGGCACCACCTGTGCCTAGGGCTGCGGCGGCGACAGTCGCAGCGACGGTTTGGAGAAATATACGGCGATTGACACGGGATTTCGAGCTCATGCCGCTCACTTTCAACCAGCTCACAGACTCATGCAACGAGGAACCCGCCAAGTTTCCAAAAGTTCACCCACACTTCACTGAGGTGACGATCCGCTAGTAACCCGCTGTTAAAACAACGTGACTTGTGTGGGTGGACATGACTGTTTCGCTTTCCCGTGCCCCTCGTTCCCTCCGCCGCGGCGCAATCTCCGCGGCCGTTGGCGTATCGCTGTTTGGCTCTGCCACGACGGCCGTCGCTGCAGATGCCCCTGAAGGTGCAATCAACACCCGCATCAGCCGCATCGTCCTCGGCATCGGATCCGACGCAACGGAAGCGAACTTGGCCTGGCAGTCGAAGACCAACGAAACACAGTTCCTGGAGTACTGGCCGACTGCTGATCCAACCAACATCACGCGCGTGGAATCACCCCGTGGCCCGTACAACTCGGCTGTCTTCTACCCGCACGAAGCGACGATGACCGGCCTCGAGCCTGACACGGAGTACGCCTACCGGGTTGGAAGCGATCGTCGTGGCTATAGCGAGCAGCGCACCTTTACCACCGGCACTGACGGGGATTCCTGGAGCTTCCTCGCCATGGCCGATGCGCAAATCGGCGTAGATACGAAGATCGCCGAGCAGTCCGCCGCATGGAACAAAGCGGTCAATACCGCAACCGGTGAACACCCCGACTCCGCGTTCATCATGCACCTGGGCGACCAAGTTGAGGGCTGGGGTGCCCCGGTCAAACAGCTTGAGGCATTCACCGCGCCAGAGAAACTCCAGGAGTACCGCCTTGCCGTACTGAAGGGCAATCACGAGACATACACGCTCGACCGTCACTTCCAGGACACGTACTTCCTGCCCAACGAAGTTGATGACACCGCGAACTACTTCTTCAACTACAACAACGTCTTGTTCATCGGGTTGGACGGCAATCGCGCATCCAAGGCCGACATCGACGTCCACGCGAAGTTTGTCAACGAAACGATTGCCGCACATGGTGGCGACGCCGACTGGGTGATCGTCGGTATCCACCACGCACCGTTCTCCCAGGGCACGCACTACACCGACAAGGATGTCGTCGAACTACGCAACTCCTTGACCCCGAAGTTGTCCGAAGCCGGTGTGGACCTGGTGCTCAGCGGCCACGACCACATCTACACGCGCACGCATCTGATGAACGGTGTCGACCCTGTTATCCCCGCTGGCGCATCGAAGTCCGGCGACATTCTTATTCCGGAAGACAACGAGGTCCTCTACGTCACCTCCACCACGGCAACGGGTGGCAAGTACTACGACTTCCAGGACGAAAACGGCACGACCCACCCGAATGTCCGTGAAGAAAATGTTACTGACCTGGCGCACAAGTCCACCGCACGCTGGCGCCAAGACTACAACCCGGACTACACCAGCATCGATGTCTCGTCGGACTCGCTGAAGCTCACGACGTACAACATCAACACCCCGTACGTGGTGGATCAGGTCACCCTGCTGAAGAAGGATGCCGCGCAGGAGGACGCCCCGCAGGAAGAAGCACCGACGACGACTGAAAAACCAAGCGCGACCACGACGAGCGCCGCGAAGCCGACCACGCTCACTTCGGTGTCCACGGTGACGTTGACGGAAACTTCGACGATTACGTCCCCATCTCCCACCGTTGTGGAAACCACCAAGGTTGTCCCCACGACGGTGAAGCAAACCGTCACGCCCACCACAGAGAAATCCGGCGCCGATACCGGGACAACTCCGTCCGAGAACGACGCCAACAACGGCCCTCACGAGACCACTGAAACCGACGCGTCCGGCTCCAGCACGACCGGCATCGTCCTGACGGTGTTGGGCATCTTGTTCGGCCTCAGCGCTGCCATTGTTGCGGTGCTGGTCAACCTGAACCCTCAGTTCGTCCAAGACATCCGCCACAAGTTCGGGATCTAAGGGCTACTCCGCTGCACGGGCACTGACACGCTCAGCCCACCGATAGATAATGTTCTGTTTATCTCGGCGTAGCGTGTCGTGGCCGAGGACCAACCCCTCGTTCATCCGCCCTGCAGCAGCAAGGTGCTTCTGCCCCACCAATGTGCCGTCCGGGTGGATGTGCAGGGCGCTAGTGTCTGCATAACGCATCCCGACACCACGCTCGACGAGATCCCCAATGAGAGTTCCGTCGACGACTCCGGCAGGTGCGTTCACGGCGTCAATCACGACTGTTGCGCCGACCTCCTTGGCCACTTCGGTCAAATCGTCTTCGCCACGGTTGAAGACGTCGGTGCGGATCCGGTTGTCGTCGATAAGCGCGAGCATCTCCACCGCCGATTCAACAGGTGGGCCGGTAGCAACGCGCCCGAGTGTGCTCATGAAATCGTCGAACTCGGAGCCGCCAAGCGAATCTCGACCGCCGAAGGACGCGCGCTGGATGAGCGCATCCTCGGTGTCGCGAAACGCCAGCGCCACAGCAAGCGCCGGCGTCCATGGTCTCTCCCCTTTTGCAGCAGCGACGGATGTGCGAAGTTCCGCCACTGGATCCCCTGTGAAGTCCTCGCCGTTGATCACCGCTTGAATATCCTCACACGCACCTTCGCCACCGACGATCGCGAGGATGGCTTCTGCTGACTCCGTCAGAATTTCCTTGAGCTCTTCAAGCGACTGGCACTGCAGAATCGCCCGGTCAGCTTCCGCAATAACGGGTTGGGCCTGGCGCGATTGCTCCTCGTCGAGGTAGGCCTTGACCTCCATAAAACGGCCCGATCGGGTCACTGGGTAAAACGCTTTCGCCTTTGCGTAGCGCACGACATCGATAAAGGTCAGCGCTGCTCCGCGCACGAGCGCGATGTCATCGGATGTGACCGAATCCAGATTGCTTGCCGGGTACGCCGGGGCGATTACACGAAGATCCCCGAGATCCTGATGAGCAAGCGAGCCTGGCCAATCATGCGCGTGCCCTGTCACCATAAGTACTTCGTCGAACTGCTCGCCGTCCACTTCAACGCCATTTCCCACAGGGGTTACGTCCTGTACTCGAGTGATGCGGAAATCAAGCGTGCACTTTGCTGGCAAGTTCGTCCGCAAGGCTTCCCACGAAGCATCCAAGTGCTCGCCTACGCGTCGTCGTGGAGGGAACTGCCCTTCTAACTCGTCGTTTGGATCTAAGGGCCCCAGGTGGGTCTCCACAATGGATTTTGGGGCGTTGAGGATCCACTGCTCCGGAACCGAGGCACCAAACGCTCCTGGTGCTGAAATTTCTTCCATCGGTGTCTCGTTAAACACCGTAAGTTCGATGGCTGCTCCACGCTGCCCCGCACGATCAATGAGCTCTTCTGCAGCCCACAGCCCACGGGGGCCTGCTCCGATGATGGCAACTTTCATTTCCTACGCCCCTTTGCGGAGTACTCGTCGAGCGTTGCTGCTGCCCACTCGAAATCGGCACGGCGTATGCCGCGACGCGCGTCGCATTCGCCAAAAGGTACGCCGGACATGTGCCCCACCTTAGGCGGTGCGGGCTTCCAATCGCTCGACTTGGCGACGAAGCTCCGCACCTAGCTGATTGCCCGGCAAGCGTTCCTGAACCACATCGCACACTGAGCGGTACCCCCACACCTGCCGCTCTACAGGCGAATTGAAGCGTCGCCAGAGGTCATCCCCGATTGCGTCGAGGTCGGCATGAATGGAAAGCAGGTTGTGCAGTTTGTCTGCCGCTGCGATGAGAACACTGCCTTCCTCGGCTTCGCGAAGATGCGCAAGGTATGCGTCGGCGCGCGCCTGCCAGCTGCCGATGCTGTCCTCTTTGGTCACGTCTCGGACGAGCTCGACGACGCGTTCGCCGAAATCCGCAGCCATCTGCTCTGCGCTGTATTCCTCGGAGACATCTTCGAAAATGTCGTGGAATAGTGCACCGATGAGAACGTCCTCGTCGTCGGTGACTTGAGAAACGAAGTGCATCACGCCAAACACGTGCGATACGTAGGGAATGTCGGTGCCTTTGCGCACGTCATTGCGGTGCGCAAATGCGGCGACGTTGATAGCCCGAATGATTCGCGGTGATACAACCGGAATGTGTTCTGCCATGTACGGCTCCTTTCTGTCGGGAAACACGTCCCACTGTAAAGATGCCGCCGACACGAAAGACGGAACATTCGAACACTGCTGCTAATCGACGACAATCTGTCCCCGCACCCGTACCGTCACCGCTCCACCAACCCAGATGTCAGAGCCGTCGTCACTGATGGTCACACGGCCGTCCCGGCCGAGCGCAGTACCTTGGGAGACCGAGTAAGTTGCCGGCACGTCCCCGCGCGATCGCAGCCACTGCGCCATCGCACCGTTCGCGCTACCCGTCACCGGGTCTTCAAACGTCGGAGTAAAAGCGCGTAACACATACGCCGGATCCGTCCCACCCGTGAGTGCGGCAAATGCAACCTTGAGATCGCTCGATGCCGGTCGTTGTAACGCGAGAAGGGTTTCTACGCTATCCAGCAGTGCCAACCGCCAGCCCGGCCCGTTGTCGCCCCACGCGGCGTCAACGAGCGAACTCTCCCCCACCCCGAACACGTCGCAGATCTCTGCACGTTCGCATGCCGTAAGAGGTGCAGAATTCTTCAGCGGTGGGGTTGCGAACGCGAGCATCGAGTCGCTGATACGCACCTGCACATTGCCAACACCGCACTCTTGGACGACGCCGTCTGAGGCCTTCGGCGTGTTACCCAACTCCAGCCACGCACGCGCCGTGCCCAAGGTCGGGTGCCCTGCGAAGGCGTATTCCTCGGTTGGGGTGAAGATTCGGACCCGGTAGTCGGCCTCGTCGTTAGTAGGTTCGAGCAGAAACGTCGTCTCCGAGAAGTTCGTCCAAGCTGCGATCCGCTGCATCTGCTCAGTGGTCAGATGGTCCGCCCCGCAGATCACCGCGAGAGGGTTTCCCGTGTAGGCACCGGTTGAGAACACGTCGAGTTCGAAGAAACTAAGGGAAGTCACTGAACCTACGCTACCAATGCGAAAACCTCCGACCCGGAATCCGGATCGGAGGTTTTCTCCTTGTACCCCGTACGGGATTTGAACCCGTGTTACCGCCGTGAGAGGGCGACGTCCTAGGCCGCTAGACGAACGGGGCGCGCTCGCTTTTTGCGACTTGCTAACAATAAAGGAAACTTCCCAATATCAACAAATCAGCACGTCAGACGCTAAAAACTACTCCACACCAAGCGCTGGTCCGAGCGTGTCCCAACTTGCCACTAACTCACGTCGGAACAAGCCGAAGTTGTGCGTCCCTTCCTTGAACTCGTACCAATCCGGGTCGATGCCATTGCGTCGTGCCTCTGCGATGAAGTGCAGCGAACACGCATACGCGAGTTGCTCATCAGGCACAAGAAGTGGCTCGGGCGAATCGACGACCTCAACGTCAAGCTCCGACGGCAAACCACGTGAGGCCGACAGAAAAATCTTCTTCCCCTTGAGCCCCTGAACATTGCGCACGGGCGAGTGGGCGGCCCACGCCGGATCCCAGGAGCTGCCCCACATCTGTGCTGGGTCGCCCTTATTAATGCGCACGGTGCCGCTGGCGAAGGCCTGTCCGACAAGCCCAGTTGTCGACGGGCAGGACGAATATGTTCCCGCAGCGACAAACCTGTCTTCCAAGGTGGCGATGTGCAGGGCTGGCCCACCGGACATCGAAAGGCCTGCGATGGCGTCGCGGCCGGTGCCGTGGAAGTGCTCGTCGATAAGCGGCGGCAGCTCCTTGGTCAGATACGTCGTCCACTTGTAACTGCCGTGCTTGTCGTGCGTTCCAGCCCAGTCGGCCTGCTGCGAGCCGATAGAGCCGCGCGGAGTGACCACATTGATGTGCTTGTCTGCGAAGAACTCAGAAGCGCGACCATCTTTCCACCACGGGGTCACCATTCCACCACCTGCGCCGCCCAGAAGGTAGAACGTCGGGCGCGGATCGGTGTTCTCAGGACCGCCTTCCGGCAAGATGAGTTCGTTTTCAATCTCCCGGCGCATCGATGGCGAGTAGACAGTGAGCACCCACACGTTGTCCTGCAAGTGCTCCAGTTTGCGGAACTGCGCAGGCGGCGCGTCCGAATCCGGGAACGTTTGGTCCACCACCGTGCTCGAGCCAAGTGACTGTGCCGCCCGGGAGCTGCCCTCGAACACAAAGCGTCCGAACAGCAGGTGGCCGAAAATACCGCTCATCATCGCGCCGATCAGGATGATCGGTATTGCTAGCGGCGGAGTATCCGGCCCAATCTGACGGAAGCCGTTGATCAGCGATGATCCCGTCCATCCAGGTGCTTCTTGCTTTTCGACGAGCCCAAGGCTCTCACGTGATTCCACCGCCGGTGCTGGCGTGGCAACGAGCAAGCTCAATGACGTAGTGGCTGCACACAGGGCCACACCGCGACGAATCATTGGTTTCACACGCCAAACTGTAGCCCAACAGCTGTCACGAACTCGACCCTGACGATTCTGACGAGCCTGACGAGCCGCGCTGCCCCAAAGGTTGTGGCGCTTCGCTTGGCAGCGGCGACTTTGTCACCGGTGTTTCGCGCTCAAACGGCTCCACATTCAACGCCGGACCGATAACGCGCCAGCTCTCACGCATGGACTTTTCAAAAAGCCCCCAACTATGTGTGCCCTCCACCTGTGGGTACCACTCGACATCCAAACCTGCCCGCTTGGCTTTGTCGGCGAAATAGGCAGAGCACGCATACGATGCCGCCTCAATGGTCACAGGCGGGCCAATGCGCTCCGATGATGTCTTCGACGCATCGATCGCGCCAGGCACCCCCTGGGCAGCGGCGATAAACAGCGCAGTGTCCCGCAATGCATCCAGGTTCAACACCGGCGAATGCGCCCGCCAGGCCGGGTCGCTCGACATGCCCCACATCTTCTTCGGATCAGCGCCGTTCATCTTCAGCGCTTCACGCACGTAGGTGTCCCCCAGCATCCCGGTTGTAGCCGGGCACCCCGAGTAGGAGGCCGCGGCGGCAAAGCGCTCCGGCGCGATGGACGCGATGTTCAGCGCGGGCCCTCCGGACATGGATATGCCGGCGATGGCGTCGTGGCCGGTGCCGTGGAAGTGCTCGTCGATAAGCGGCGGCAGCTCTTTGGTCAGGTATGTCAGCCATTTGTTTCGCCCTGTTGCTTTGTCTTCGCGATACCAGTCAGCCTGCATCGAGGACACCGACCCAATCGGTGTAACCACGTTGACCAGCTTGTTCTGGAAAAACTCCTGGTAGTCCGAAGAATTACGCCACGACCATCCGTTCGCGGCACCGTCGGCCCCCATAAGAAGGTAAAAGGTCGGGCGCGGGGTGTCGTTGTCAGGACCGCCGGGAAGAATCACCTCGTTTTTCACTTCTTTGCCCATGGCGTGCGAATAGACGACGACCTCGTAGACGTCGTTTTCGATGTGCGTTAGGGACTTCAACTCAGCGGGACGCGCGTCCGTGTCTGGGAACGTATCGCTCAGCTGGTACGAACTGAACCCTCCGGATGAGCCGCCGACGCTGGAGCCTTCGTACATGGACGAGCCGAATACTCCCCCGCCGAGCGTCGTGAGAAACAGTGCCGGCACCGCAAGCAACGGAATCGTGGAAAACAAGCTAGACGCCGCTACTGGAACGCTGAGCGCGTCGATCACGCTTGAGCCAGTTTGACGCGCTCTGCCACTTAAAAACGACGGCAACAACCACAACATAGACACAAGGTACCTGCCGGGAAGGCTCGAACGCGAAAACCTCCGACCTGGCGAACCAGATCGGAGGTTTTCTTCTTGTACCCCGTACGGGATTTGAACCCGTGTT
>NZ_KV803842.1:96865-161613 GCF_001811185.1 Corynebacterium sp. HMSC067D03 | reverse complement strand
GGCGACGTCCTAGGCCGCTAGACGAACGGGGCATTAGGACACAGAACGCAATTGCTCTGCAGCTGGCCTACCAGGACTCGAACCTAGAATGACGGTACCAGAAACCGTAGTGTTGCCAATTACACCATAGGCCATTGTTTTTCAGTCCTGACCTGCGCTTTCCGTTTCCGTTCCGCGCTGTCTGCCTGAACAACATGGAGTACTATAACCATGAATCGCTATGTGTACCAAATCCGCAGGCCACCGCATAGAAACGCGGTGGCCTAAACGTACGAAAACAACAGCGTTGTAGTTCCTACTCCGTAGCGCTCCTACTCTGCAGCCTGGTACGGCGTAACGGCGCGGGCAGCCTTGAGACGCTTCAGCGTGGACTCACGGCCAAGCAGGTCCATGGACTCGAACAGCGGCGGGGACACCGCGGCACCAGTGGTGCCCACGCGCAGGGCACCGAATGCGACACGCGGCTTGAGCTCGAGGTCCTCGATCAGCGCCTTGTTCAGCGCTGCTTCGATGTTCTCGGTGGTCCACTCCCCCTCACCGATCGCCTCAAGCGCTGCAATACCGGCATCCAAAGGCTCGACGGCGGTGTCTTTGAGGTTCTTCTTTGCACTCTTCTCGTCCAGCACCAAGTCATCGTCCGCGATGACAAGGAACTTCAGCAGGTCGTACGCATCGGAGAGCACCTTGATACGGGTCTGCACGAGATCCGCCGCAATGGTGAACTTGTCTTCCGGGTAATCCGCTGGGAAGTCGGTGTACTCGGTGAAGTACTCGCGCAGGCGGTTTCGGAAGTCTTCCGGCTCAAGCAGGCGAATGTGGTCGGCGTTGATTGCTTCAAGCTTCTTCTGGTCGAAGCGGGCCGGGTTACCCAGCACGTCCGAGACGTCGAAGGCCTTGACAAACTCGTCGACAGAGAAGATGTCCTGATCCGCAGAAAGCGACCAGCCCAGCAGCGCGAGGTAGTTGATCATGCCTTCTGGGATGATGCCGTTGTCACGGTGGTTAAACAGGTTGGATTCCGGGTCACGCTTGGAAAGCTTCTTGTTGCCCTGGCCCATCACGAACGGCAGGTGGCCGAACTCGGGGGTGAAATCCGTAATACCGATACGCTTCAGCGCCTCGTAAAGCGCGAGCTGACGTGGCGTGGAGGACAGCAGGTCCTCACCGCGCAGGACGTGGGTAATACCCATGAGCGCGTCGTCGACAGGGTTGACCAGCGTGTACAGCGGCGCGCCGTTGGAGCGGGCGACAACGTAGTCTGGCTGGGTTTCGGACTTGAAGGTGACCTCACCGCGCACAAGGTCGTTCCAGGTCCAATCCTGGTCCGGCATGCGAAGGCGCCAGACCGGCTTGCGGCCTTCGGCCTCAAAGGCGTCAATCTGTTCCTGGGTGAGGTCACGGTCAAAGTTGTCGTAGCCCAGCTGCGGGTCGCGGCCTGCGGCCTTGTGACGCTCCTGGACCTCTTCGTTGGTGGAGTACGCCGGGTAGACCTCGCCGGCCTCGATGAGCTTGTTCAGCACATCGGCGTAGATGTCAGAGCGCTGCGACTGACGGTACGGCTCGTGCGGGCCACCGACGTTGATGCCTTCATCCCAGCCAAGGCCGAGCCACTCGAGCGACTCAATAATCGCCTGGTAGCTCTCCTCGGAGTCACGGGCGGCATCCGTGTCCTCGATACGGAACACGAACTTGCCTCCGGAGTGCTTGGCTTGCGCCCAGTTGAACAGGGCGGTGCGGACCATGCCCACGTGTGGGGTTCCGGTCGGCGACGGGCAGAAGCGAACGCGCATATTGGGGTTTTCAGTCATGGGGCAATCGTAGCGCGCCATATGCATTGCGCTTGTCGACGCCCAACCTCCCCCGGCGCTCACCGCCCAGGATCCAGCAACATGTCGCGTTACTTCGGGTTGCGCATGAGGAAGCGCCACATTTCGTCTGCTGCAGACGGCGAGTACCACCAGAAGTGGTTCGAGCCATGCACCTTGATCACTTCCACGCCCTTGCGGCAGTTTCGCGACGACACCCGAGTCGCATTGTTGCCTGCCGGGCGCGAATCGACTCCCCCGAAGCACCCGTTGCGGCGCTCGTAGGATTGAAACAGCTCCGGCACCGGCAGCACTTGCTGGCCTCGTCGAGTAGTGCCGTGGTACGGGGTGAGTGTGTCGTTGGTGCCGTGAATGGCCATGAACGCGACCGGCAGGTTCTGGCAGCCACGGTTCACCGGGGCGTAGTACGCGCCGGACACGCCAGCAACACCAGCAAACAAGTCCGCCATGTGGCAGGCGGAGACTGCGGCCATGCCGCCACCGGTGGACATGCCGGTGGCGTAGATCCGGCGTCGATCGATGTTGTAGTAGCGCTGGACGTCGTTGATCATTGCGCGGACAAAGGCGATGTCTTGGCCTGGACGTGTCGCTGCGGTTGCGGATCCCTCCCACGATGCTCCGATCGCGCGCGGGTAAACGATGATCGCGCGCGGGTAAACGATGATCGCGTCGCGGCCGACAGATGATTCACGCAGGCGTGAATAGTTACGAAAATTCTCCGTGGAATCCTGATATGCGGAGTACCCCACCATCACCGGGGTGGGACGTGCAGGGTTGTACCCTCGCGGCACCCAGACGAGGTAGCTTCGTCCCGCTACACGGACCTCGCCGTTGGCCCCGTTCGCCACCGGCGCCGGCGCTTGGGGCGCCCACGCACCGGGGAGATTCGGCGCGGGAATTTGCGGGGCGGGAACTGGGTTGATCGGCAACGATGAGCCTTGCGGCAGGGAGTCGTTGGCCATCTGGACAAACTTGTTCCACTCAGCATTTGCCTGGTTGACCGCGTTTGTAACTGCCTGATTCGCCTGCGAAGACAAGTCTTGCGCCGGTGCAGGGGCAGGAGTGACCACCCCAGCGGCGATCATGAGCGTTACCACGCTTCCTGCCAGTGCTTTACGGATCCGCCCAACCCGTTTCGCACCAACTGCCACATTGTTACCATTTTTCACACAGGCAACAATAAACCTGGGGTATATCCGAAGCAACTGATCCGACGAGGCGTCTTCGAGCGTAGCCAGTTAGAGTGTTTGCCCATGTCCGTCAACCCGCTTGCCGGCCCTCCATCCGGCCGCCCCGACACTGCGCCCGATTTTCTCCTTTCGCGCGCAGAAGGATCGGTCCGCACTCAAGGCGCCACCCGCACGTTTAGCGACGCCTGGGAAGCGAACAACGCGCTAGAGCGCGGCGAGGTGGAAATGGTTGTAGGTGCGCTCCCCTTTGACCAGGACTGCCCAGCGGCGCTCACTGTGCCAGAGCACATCATTCGGGAGCCAGGCCCGCTAGAGCCGCACCCGTATTACCGGATTGGCGCAGGTTCTCGCCTTCACGCAACGCTTATCGACGTCGACCCTTCCCCCGAGGAACATCTTCGACGCGTTGAGGCCGCAGTGGGTACTATCCGCAACTCCCTGTTGGACAAGGTTGTGCTTGCCCGTGCGGTAGACATCGCCTTCGACCCGCCCGTTGATCCACGCCTCGTCGCGGCCAGGTTGATCGATCTGTCCTACACGCACGACGGTTTCATCGCGGATCTCACCCCATCTGGCCGCACGGGACATTTCCTAGTCGGCTCCTCCCCCGAAGTCCTGGTGCGCCGCCGTGGCAACAAGGTGACCTCCTACCCCCTTGCAGGTTCAGCAGCACGTGTACCGCACGATCCGGCGGCGGACCGCGCCGCGGCGGAGGCACTGGCGTCGTCGCAAAAGGATTTCGACGAACACCGCTTCGTTGTCGAGCACATCCGCGAGGTCCTCGAGCCACTTTGCTCTGACCTGCAGATTTCAGAGCGCCCAATCCTAGAAAAGACCAGCGAGATGTGGCACCTTGCCACACCGATTAGCGGCACGTTGAAGGAACCGGCACCAACAGCGCTGGATCTGGCAATGCGTCTCTACCCCACCCCTGCTGTGTGCGGCACCCCACCCGCCGCCGCAGAAGCCCTGATTACCACCGCCGAATCGGATCGCGGTTTCTACGCCGGCGCGGTCGGATATACCGATGCCGCAGGTGATGGCGAATACATGGTTGCCATCCGTTGTGCGGAGGTCAACGGCGACGGCACACACGCCCGCGCCTGGGCCGGTGGCGGGCTCACCGCAGACTCCGACCCACAGGCCGAACTCGACGAGACTTCAGCCAAACTGCGCACGATCATGCGCGCGCTGGGCCTGTAAACACGGCCCAAAAGCGAGCCTGCGTTCTAGGCGCGCTCGACGGGGTTGCCCAGTTTGCCGATACCTGGGATCTCAACCTCGATGTAGTCGCCCGGAACCATCTCTGCGGTACCCGCCGGCGAACCGGTTGCAATGACATCGCCCGGCAGCAGAGTAAAGGACTGGGAGACCCACTCCACCATCTCTCCAACCGACTTGATCATCTGGTTCGAGTTGGAGTCCTGCTTGGTCTCCGTTTTACCGTCGTGGGTGTGGTGCGCCTTGATCGGCAGGTTGGCAAAGTCGAACTTATCCAGGTCCGTCTCAATCCAAGGACCGAGCGGACCGAAGGTGTCCATGCCCTTGGCGCGCGCCCACTGACCGTCCGCGAACTGGAGGTCACGCGAGGAGACATCGTTGATGATGGTCACGCCACGGATCACAGACTTCCAGTCCTCAGCCTTGACGTTTTTGCATGGAACGCCAACGACGAGCGCCAGCTCGCCCTCAAACTCGACGCCTGTGGCGAACTCCGGGATCTTAATAGCGGCACCAGGGCCAATCACGGCGGTCGACGGCTTGATAAAGATTGTCGGCGGCAGGTGCTCGGCGGATTGCTTGAACACCTCAGCTACGTGGTCCGCGTAGTTGCGTCCCACAGCGACGATCTTCGACGGTAGCGTCGGTGCAAGCAACCTCACCTGGTCAAGGTCGTATTCTTTGCCGGTGTACTCCGGCGCACTAAACGGCGTGCCCTTGATCGCCTTTGCGGTCGTTCCCGCATCGTCGATAACGGCGAACGTCATTCCTTCAGGTGTTGCAATTCGTCCAAAACGCATGTGATCGAGCATACAACCCCACTGTCATTGTGGCGCATTTGGGATTCACTGACGTCTACTGCGCGCTCAGCGCCAGGTACAACTCCGCGCACGCAATCGCGTCGGTAAGCGCGTTGTGGTTCGCGTAGTCGGGCAAATTGTAGCGCTGTCGCACGCGCGCAAGCCTGAGGTCCTCGCCGCGCGGATACGTACCCATGCGCTCCATGTGTCGCCGCTCCATCGCGAAGGTATCCACTACCTCGCTCTCGCGCAGGCCCCATCGCTTGCCCTTGACATCTTTTTGCAGCTTTGCGACGAAACCTAGCTCCATCTGCGCAAAGTGGGCCAACAACTTGCGTCCTTCAAGGGCACGATCAAACGCGTCGAGTACTTCGGCAGCGGCGACGCCTTTGTTCGCAATATCGTCGTCAGTCACCCCGTGAAGCGTGACCGTATCGCCAACTTGGGCGCCTGCGAGAACGAAGTACTGTGCCTGTGATAAATCGATCACACGCCCGTCGACGGGAACCCAGCCGATGGAGACCATCTCATGCTTCTCCGGCTTGAGTCCAGTGGTTTCGACGTCGACGGCCAGCAGGGCGTCGTCGTTAAGCACCCGCGCTTTCGGTCGAAAGAACATCTCACACCGCCCGCGTCGGGTACTTCGACGCCAGCGCGTTCTGCAGCGACTTGATCACACCGAACGCATCGCGCAACGCGGCCCGATCCAGGGATTGCAACTGCTTCGGATCAATGCGGTAGTTCGGCTCCTCCCCGGCGCGCACCTGCTGCGACTGGTGTTTCATGACAAGGTCCGAAAGGTACTCGTAAGCGTCTGCCAGATCCGACGCTCCCTTCGTCGATACCGCCTCGCCGGCAGAGGCACGCAGGCGTGTAGGCGTATCCACCGCACTGACACCGGCCACGATGGAGTACAACCGAGCCATCTGCACCACAGCGGCAGTACCACCGCGTTTGATGTCTAGCGTGTTCGCATACTCGCCGTCGCGCTCAAGCACGAAGCCACGGAAAAAGCCCACTGGAGGCTCTCGGAACGTAGCCAGAGCTGCCAAGTGCGTATGTAGACGGCGCGACCCGCGCGCCGACGACAACGCCGCCTCATGCACCTCATCAGCCAGCGAGCGCCACCCCTCGCCTGAGCCGAAGATCGCGCGGAAATCGAAAAATACCTGCGCGTGCAGCAACGCGTTCGGATCAGGTGCAGTGACCCAAGTGTGGAACATGCGCGACCACTGCGACTGCGTCATGCGCCACTTTGGGTTCGACGCCATCATCTCCCCCGGGCATAACGCCTGACCTGCATGCGCGAGACCCTCGCAGACAAACTGTGTCAGCGCGGTGAAGTACTCCCCATGGGTTTCTTCGTCGTAACTGTCCGCGAGGACCAACGCGTTGTCTTGGTCGGAGGCTGGCCCCATCTCCGCGCGAGCCTGACTGCCTACCGCGACAAAGGCGTACGGCACCGGTGCTGGCCCCAGCTGCTCCTCCGCTAGCTCGCCTAGACGGCGAGCGATGGAATCCGCAATCGATGTCAGCAGGCGCTGTGTCTCAGCTGCGGACGCGCCTCGCTCAAAGAACCGCACAGCCACGTTTGCCGCGGCATCGTAGGCTCCCTCGAGCTCCTCGTACGTACTCTGCTGCACATCTGCTGCCAAGTAGATCGGGTCTGCTTGCAGCAGGCGCATGATGTCGAATGAGGTCAGCACACCGCACACACCTCCGGCGCCTTCAACCGGCAGGTGGTGGATCCCCAACTCGCTCATCGCGAGCATCGCCTCAAACACCAACGCTGTTTCCGGGATGGTGCGCACTGGTGAGGACATCACATGTGCAATAGGCCGTGACGGGTCCACTTGCGCTGCGACAACGCGAGAACGCATGTCCTTGTCTGTGAGGATGCCGATCTGCTCACCTCCGACGACGACGAGGCAACTCGCATCGTGCTCGTTCATCACACCGGCAGCGTGCGCGATTGGTGCAGTTGCGTCACAGGTGACGGCAGGGCGGCCGTCGACAATATGCGCAATGGGCGTACGCAGCACACTCGCCGTCCCCCCATCACGCACCTCTTCCGCTGCCACTTTGAGACGACGAGACGCCGATTCAAAGAACCTGTGCAGCTCAGGATGCGCATCGAGCAGGCCTGTGAACACCTCGCGCGGCAGCATGAGCAACACGCTGTCTTCCACCGCTTCCATCACATACTGCGATTCACGCGGACCTACCAGCGTGGAGTAGCCGAAGTTCAGGCCTGTATCGCGACGGTCCAGCAGCAAGTTGTCATCGCTGACGATGTCAATCGCACCCGAGCGAATGATGTACAGCGTGTCGTTGGGCTGGCCGAGATCCACAACGACTTGACCGCGGCGCACATAGGTGATCCCCATCTGTGCGGGCAGGGCCCGGATCTTCTCTTCAGGGAGGCTTGAAAACGGCTCGTGCTGGGCCAGGAAGCCGTAGACCTCGTCCAATTCCACGCTCATGCCCGAAGCCTAGCGTGAGCACGACCCCCACACGGCGAATTTTTGGAAAACTACTGGTAGCTCACAAACCACGGGCGAGGATTCACGTCGGCATAGGTCTGCTCCGGAGTAAACATGGGAGAATCCTCGTCGATAAAGTTCTTCCACGCCATGAAGTAATTCGGGTCCAACCCCTGACGCAGGATGTTCCACGTGTCGAACTTCTGCTCCGGCAGCCCATGACCGTCCGCGTGAAGGATCCATGCCAGTTCCGGCTGCCCGGTGACAATGTTTTCGCGGTCCGGGTACATTCCAACCTGGAACTGGTGCAGAATCAATGCCTTCTGTGGCAGGTTGTTGTCGCGGACAAGCGCTGCAAGCCAGTCGGCGACCTCATTGATTTCGGCTGCGGTTGCGCTACCGATACGCGAAAGCGGCTGCTCACCAGGGTTTAGCTTCCATTCCGCATCAAGTGCCAAACCAACGTTCGGTCGCTTGAGCAGCTCCTCGTAGATCTTGGCCTGCTCCAGGAAGTTGCCCTGGCCCGGCTGCAGGTCGATTACGGCGTAGCCACCTGCGTCCACGATGGCATCCACATACGGGGCGATATCTTCCATCGGCGTCTCGTTGGAGTAGTTACCGTCGTCGCCCGGGAACTCCGATGCCACCGATGCAATGACCTCGAAGGCAGGAATGATCGGCTGATCCTCCAGCGGCTCGTACCAGGAGGCGTATTGCTTCGCCAGTTCAACTGCTGCGGCAGGGTCCTGCTCCCCCATCACTCCGAGCTCTGGGCTGTACGGATGGCCGTAGAGCGCAATCATGCGCCGGCCTGGGAACACCAGTCCGCCGCCACCAGGCAGTTCACCATTGGCGGCGAGTGCTGCACGCGCACGGAAGTTCTCGTTCGAGCCCCACTGGCGGCCAAGCGCGAGCACGTCCTGTTCCATAACATCGCGCATGCTTTGCGACGACGCCCGCGGGTCCGCAGCCGCCAACACCTGCACATCCGCACCTGCTGCGCGAGCTGTGGCCACCGACGCACGCGAGGAGACCGCCGTGGCAAACACTGGCGGCATCTGCAAGTCACGCGGGTTCTTTGCCTCGAGTGCCGCAATCGCCGCCACATCTTCTTCGGCACGCTCGGCTACGACCGGTTCAGTCGCTGCTACCGCGTCGTCATCGCCCGGAACCTCAATTACCCGGGACGCGCCAAGGCGTTCAACCTCTGCATCAATCGCGGCGTCGGTGCCATCGAGGCGCACCAGAAGCGGCGCACCTAGTTCCACTGCAATCGCGGCAGCCCGAAGCTGCTGATCGCGATCCTTCGCAGAGACCACCACCGTGTCCGAAGACTCGAAGAAGCGCTGCGAGACTTCCACACCCGTGCCGTCGGCGTCCTGAACCACCTCGTCACCATCGGTGGCAAGGGCGTTCTTGGCGCCAGCATCGGACTGAGAGCCCCCACCGAGTCCTCCGTCGCCTGCGCCGCAGCCAGTCAGGGCAAGCGTAGAAGCACAGAAAATGGCAAGGGACGCACGTGTGATCTTCCGGGAAGAAACCATGCGCTCGACCCTACGCGAGGGCGTCGACGATGCGCTCACCTACCTCGGTGGTACGCACCGGCGTGTCTCCACGTTGGGTCACGTCGCGCTCGACTGCTTCTTCGATGCGGGCGGCGTTGGTGTCGTCGCCAAGGAAGCGCAGCATCATCGCCACAGACAGAATCATTGCCGTGGGATCAGCAATCCCCTGGCCCGCGATATCCGGTGCAGAGCCGTGCACCGGTTCGAACATGGATGGGAACTCACGTGCAGCATTGATGTTGCCGGAGCACGCCAGCCCCACACCGCCCGCAACCGCACCTGCCAGGTCAGTCAGGATGTCGCCGAAAAGGTTGTCGGTGACAATCACGTCGTAGCGCGACGGGTCCTGCACCATGTAAATCGTTGCAGCATCGATGTGGTTGTAGTCCACCTCGACCTCCGGGAACTCCTGCGACAACTCGTCGACCACGCGCTGCCACAAGCCACCTGCGTTGACCAGCACGTTGGTCTTGTGCACGAGCGTGACCTTCTTGCGGCGCGTCATTGCCAACTCAAACGCGTACCGAGCAACACGCTCAGCGCCGAAATACGTGTTCTGAGAAACCTCGGAAGCAACTTCGTGCGGGGTGCCCCGACGCAAGGTACCGCCGTTACCAGCATAGAGCCCCTCGGTACCTTCACGGACCACAACAAAGTCGATCTCACCAGGGTTTGCGAGCGGGCTCGTCGACGATGGGTAGAGCTTCGACGGCCGCAGATTGACGTAATGGTCCAACTTGAAACGCAGCGGCAGCAGCAGGCCGCGCTCGAGCACACCCGCAGGCACGCGCGCCGGGTCGCCGATCGCGCCGAGCAGAATCGCATCGTGTTCGGCGAGGCTTTCCAAGTCCTCGTCCGTCAGCAGCTCGCCGTTGCGCAGGTAGCGGCGCGCTCCGAGGTCATATTCGGTGGTCTCGACGTCATCGCGCACCGCGTTGAGGACCTTGAGCCCCTCCGCCATAACTTCTTGGCCGATACCGTCGCCAGCAATCACCGCGATTTTCATATTCTGGGACACCTTTCTCACTGTGTAGATTCTGGCGCCCACATTAGCACTCCTTAGCGCTTGGGTTTAACGATTCCGCTCCGACTGACGGATACGAAACGCCAACTCCTCACTCGAGCCGAATTGCGTCCCCAGCGCAATAAGCGACTTATCAGAAAGCCCCGCCATGGCGAACAACGTCGCTTCCGCTTTCCGCGGATCCGGCAGCGGCACGATCTCCACCGCGGCACCGTAACTCCTCGCATTCGCAATCGCGGGTATCGACGACTGCCACGTGGCCACCACCTTCGGCGACATATGCGCATCCCGGCGCGATTGGACGGGAAACGGTTGCGCTTGGGCGCCGGGTTTAGCCACGGGATCTGCCCAGGTAGCACGTAGCCAAGTGGGATCGTTACCGTTGAGTTCGGCGACTGCGCGGGCACTGTCAGCAGGGTCATCGATAGTGCGTTCAACGAAGCGCAGCGAAGTCATCTCGCCGAGCGCGCGCATCCCGCCGGGGTCGCGTCGGATACGTACTGCACCAGATGCGGGAGCCATAGCGACATCACCGACAGTTAAGACGGTCACCGTGTGCATGTCGGCGATCATGGAGACGTATTCGGCGTGGCGTGCTCCGTCGTAGACCATCATCGGGGCATGTGCGGTCACTGCGATGGAGGCTGCGCGAAGTTGCGCCTCCGGGGTGTCGTCGGAAAGCACGAGCGTTTCGGAGCGCGGGAAGAACAACTTCGCGGTTTCCATGCCAAGTGGGTCGTCGAGCACCACCGGGTGAGGCTCAAACGTTTTGGAGACATGCCCTGCGACGTTGACGCTACGGGCGCGATCGTAAGGGCCAAGTTGGACATCCGGAGTGCATGCGGCGAGCAGTACGCCCGCCGATAGCACGGCAAGCGATGCGTACCCGGAATGCTTCACCGGTCCTCCTTCGTGTCTCTCCCCTGTGCTGTTCCTATTCTGCGTCGTCGCACAATCCTTCGTCGCCGAGAACGTTGCGGTCCATCGCGTATTCAATCATGCCGATGAACCGTTCACGACGATCAGCGATAAATCGCTCCCAGTTAGATGTCAGCAGTGCTTCTGGGTCGACTTCGTGGCTTTCGAGCAGGGCGTCAAAGTCATCGTCGTCAAGCAGCGACTTGGACTGCAGCCTGGGCAGGTAGCGTTTCGGCTCGTTTTGCTCAATGACGACCTCGGTACGACGGCCCATCGGCGTGCGGTTGAGCACGCTGTCGGCCAGCTGCTCGTCGACACCGAATTCGCGTAGGTACTCCCACGGGAAGATCTGGCCGAAGCGAGGTTTCAGTTCGGCCACTGTGGATTTGTCGAAGTGCTCTCCAGTGCGCCAGTCACGCGCGCCGCGTGCCATCAGTAACGAATACAGCCCACGGTAGATCCCACTGTCCGCGGTTGCGGTATAGAGACGGGATTCGTGGAAACGTGCATCGGCGACCGTACGTGGCTCGGCGTCGGTCTCTCCGCAGACCCACGGGATGACTTCAGAGACGTCTACGCCGATGCGGATTGTCGGCGCGTGCGCGGCATAAAGCTCACCGAACACGCCGCACCAGAACCAACGGTTGAGCCTGTCACCGACTTCCTTCTTTCCTGCAAGTTCGGGACGTTCGGCCAGGCGCGCAAGCATAACCGCGAGCGGGATGAGTTGCGCAGGGTAAGGGACTTGATCCGCAGCGACGATACGTCGCTCCTGCAGGAACTGGGCGACCGCAACGAACCCGCGGGCCATCTCATCGGCATGTGCACGGTAATCCTCGATCGTGATGTTGAGGATGTCACCACGGTGGCCCAAAGCAGGCCCCTGCCGACTGGTCAGCAACAGTGACAGTGCACGCAGGAATTCCACACGGCCGATGCCCTTGAGCACGTCATAGCAATCAAACTGGGCTGCGAGTTCTTCCCAGTGGCTAGCCAAGTCGAACGTCGGGTCTTGGGTTGCATATGTCGCGGTAAGGAGCTCGAACACATCCATCTGCACACCTGCCGAGTTAGCAAACGCAAAGATCTGCCCCACTCCCTCTTGTGCAGTATCGCGGTCCAGGCGGATCATTGGAATGTCGTACGCAGGCAGTTCACGCATCACCGCATTGATAAATCGCTTCACGGCAGTACGCACCTCGTCGTGTTGTGCATGTGCCGCCATATCGACGAGGAGATCGTTGCCCTCTTTCCAGAGCAACATCGAAACCGGCATCACAGCGTGCTCGATCATGTCATCGCGATTTCGGATGCCACCTGGAATGTCCGGCCCAAAGTGGGATCGGACATTCCCTTCCCCATCGACAGCAAACACGGCTTCCACCGGCATCGGCGTGTGTGCCACCGCCGCTCGTACGTCCACCATGAACTTCCGGGAAATCGGTCGCCCAAGATAGTCCACCGTGCTCACCTCCCCATCACCCTTAAATGCGTGAAAGAGCGACGTGAGGCGCTGTTGGCCGTCGAGAAGCAACAGGCCCGGTTCCACTCCAGCAACATTCACCCCCTCAAGCGGGCGTGGTTTAAAACGCTGCTCCGCGTTGCGAGTATCGAGCGCGAGGAAAGAACCGACCGGGTAGCCACGCAGCACGGAGGTGACCAACGTGCGCACCCGATCCACGTCCCACAGGTATGAGCGCTGAAAATCAGGCAGCTGCAGCTCGCCGCGCTCAGCGCGGGAAAATAGATCCTTGAGCGAATAGCTCGGCGTAGTAAAGCCCATATGCCTTAGCGTAGGACAGAATCAGCACACCGTCTCGTGCTCGATGTGCTCTGGCAGCTCAATTTGCACTGTCGCATGCTCCACACCCAGCCGGTGCAACTCCGCCTGAACCCGATCCAGCAACTGATCGCGGTCTTCTCCTTCCGCCGCCACAATGTGAACCGTTGCAATCACCGACACCCCGTCAAGCGACCACAAGTGCAGGTCATGCAAATCCCTCACCCCAGGCAGTGCACGTAACTCAGCCTCGACTTCCTCGGCGTCAAACCCTTCGGGCACACGCTCCAGCATCACACCCACCGACTCCGCCATGAGTTTCCACGCACGAGGAACAATCAGGCCCGCGATCAGCAACGACGCAATGGGGTCAGCCGCAGTAAAGCCGGTCAGCGCGACAATTGCGCCGGCCCCCAGCACGGCGATAGACCCGAACATATCCACCAACACGTGGAGGTATGCACCGCGTACGTTGATCGACTCCTTTTGCTGGGAGTACAAAATCCACGCCGACAACGCGTTCGCCGCAAGGCCGATCGTGGCGATGATCATCATCGGACCCGTATCAATCGGGGCTGGATCCCGCAGCCTGCGCAGGGCCTCGATTGCAATCCAGGCGGAGACTGCCAGCACTGTCGCGGCATTAATCATCGCCGCGAGCACCTCGACACGGCGGTAGCCGTAGGTCGCGTATGACGTGGCTGCACGCTTACCGACGAGCACCGCCGCCATCGCAATGATCAGCCCGGCCGCGTCCGACAACATGTGCATCGCATCCGCAAGCAGCGCGACCGATCCCGAAATCACACCTCCGACCAACTCCGCGACGAAGACCGTTGCGGTAACGGCAAGTGCGGCGCCGATCGCTTTCGTCGGCGCGTCAACACGTGCGCCATGAGCATGATCATGATGAGCGTGATCTGAATGGTTGTGCATAACGACAACCATAGGAACACCAACACGTTAATGACAATTTATTGAAAATCGCTGCCGGGATGCTTTCCGCAGCGCTCACGAGGAGAAACGAATCCTTCGCGCCTCCCCGGGGCGAAATCCTGCCGAGCCAAATCGTCATACTTTGTTACAGTGGGCGACCGTTCGCATATCCGAGCACGTCACGGGCGGTTCACCATGAATCCGCCCCGAGCGGCGCGGATAAGTAATAACGAAAGGAATTAGCAAATGACCACCCCGAACCCGAATCAAAACCCGAACGACCCGACCGAGGATGTTCGCGTCGAGCGCACTACCCCTGAGGCTTCGACCACCGCACCGGCGCGTCCGGCTGCTGGCTCCACTGCAGTGACTGACGACGATAACGGTGGCGGCGGATGGTGGAAGTGGCTCCTGGGCATTCTGGCAGCACTCCTGCTTTTGGCCTTGCTGTGGAACCTGTTTACCGGCGACGACACCGAGGGCGACGCCACCGTAGACACCTCCACCACGACTGCAGCCACCGAGGTTGTTAACGAGACCACCACGGTCGAAGACGGCACCGTTACCGAAACCGCACCGGCCGAGGACGCCGCTGAGGACGCCAACACTGACGCCAACGAGGCCGACGCTACCGCGACCGAGACGACAAACGTCGTCGAGGAGGTCATCGACTCCATCGCACCGGAAGGCGCCCAGGAGGAGGCTCCGGCTGACGCACCGGCCACCAACTAATTATTCGGCGCGATCCGACTACCCCGCACCCACTCTCCGGGCGCGGGGTTTGCTCTGCCGTGCGGGCTTGTGCGGGAGAAGCACGACAAAGCCCTCGAATCACATTGATCCGAGGGCTACGTTTACCTGCCGAATTAGCGGGCAGTGTCGGTAAGCGGGTTCTTCACCCAGCTCATCATGTCGCGAAGCTCTGCACCGGTCTTCTCAATCGGGTGCTGTGCAACCTTGTCGCGCAGACCCTCGAGCTCCTTGTTGCCACCCTCAACGTTGGCGACGAGGCGCTTGGTAAAGGTGCCGTCCTGGATATCCTTCAGGATGTCGCGCATACGATCCTTCGCCGAGGCGTCGATGACACGCGGACCAGAGAGGTAACCGCCAAACTCTGCCGTGTCAGACACGGAGTAGTTCATGTTGGCAATGCCGCCTTCGTAGATCAGGTCGACGATCAGCTTCATCTCGTGGAGGCACTCGAAATACGCCATCTCCGGCTCGTAGCCAGCCTCGACCAAGACGTCGAAGCCGGTCATGATCAGGTCCTCGAGGCCACCACAGAGCACTGCCTGCTCACCGAACAGGTCGGTGACAGTCTCGGCCTCGAAGGTGGTCGGGATAACGCCAGCGCGTGCGCCACCGATTGCGGCAGCGTAGGACAGCGCAAGCTCACGACCGTTGCCCTGCGGATCCTGCTCCACGGCGATCAGGCACGGCACACCCTTGCCGTCGGCGAAGGTGCGACGCACCAGGTGGCCCGGACCCTTCGGAGCAACCATGCCGACGGTGATGTTGTCTGCCGGCTTGATCAGGCCGAAATGGATGTTCAGACCATGCCCAAAGAACAGGGCGTCGCCGTCCTTCAGGTTCGGCTCGATGTCCTCTTCGAAGATCTTGGCCTGGGAGGTATCCGGGGCGAGCAGCATGATCACGTCAGCCCATGCAGCTGCCTCAGCATTCGTCTTCACATCAAAGCCGGCCTCGCGGGCCTTTTCTGCGGACTTGGAGCCGTCGCGAAGGCCAACAACCACCTCGACGCCGGACTCGCGCAGGTTCTGAGCGTGCGCGTGACCCTGGGAGCCGTAGCCGATGATTGCAACCTTCTTGCCCTGGATCAGGGACAGGTCTGCGTCTTGGTCGTAAAGCACTTCAATAGCCATAGTTCTCGCTTCTTTCTTCATTCTGTGAGACGGGCGTTTCACATTATGACACAGCCGCCTCAGTTTGTGGGTGTTTTTAGTCCAATAAAGCCAAAGTTTTAGAGCCACGCGTCAGCGCTACCGTGCCTGATCGGGCAAGCTCGCGGATACCGAACGTATCCATGACGTCCAAAAACGCCTTCAACTTCGGTGACTCACCGGTGGCCTCAATAACAACAGAGTCCACCGCAACATCGATCACGCGCGCTCGGAACAGGTTGGCAGCGTCCACCACCTGCGGACGGGTTTGATTGTCCGCGTTGACCTTGACCAGCAGCAGCTGGCGGCCGACCGTGGTGTCGTCGTCAAGCTGCTGCACCTTAAGCACTTGGATCAGCTTGTAGAGCTGTTTGACGATCTGCTCGACAGAACGCTCCGTTGCATCGACCACCACCGTCAACCGGTTCACGCCCTCTTTCGACGTCTTCGCCGAAACGAGCGAGACCAGGTTGTACCCGCGACGGGTAAACAGGGCGGTAACACGGGTGATAATTCCGTCGACGTCCTCAACCAGCACTGAAAGCGTGTGGCGAGTGATTGCATCTGGTTGCGTCATTGTTAGTTCCCTTCCTGCTCCGCCGCAGCGGTCTCGATGGCCTCGCTGATTGCCTGCGGCGACTCCGCAGCCGACTCCTCATCGTCGAAGAACGGGCGCATTCCGCGCGCATACTCAATGTCACTATTCGACGAGCCCGCAGAGATCATCGGCCACACCTGCGCGTCCTCGCCCACGATGAACTCAATGACCACCGGGCGATCGTTGATCTCACGCGCACGTTGGATCGTCGGCAGCACGTCTTCTTCCTTCGACACCCGGAACGCAACCGCGCCGAGCGCCTCCGACAACTGCACAAAGTCCGGAACGTAGGTTTCCCCGCCCAACTTCGTGTGAGAGTAATTACCGTCGTAGAACAACGTCTGCCACTGACGCACCATGCCCAGGTTGCCGTTATTAATCAGCGCAACCTTGATCGGGAAGCCTTCGAGCGCAGCGGTGGTGATCTCCTGGTTGGTCATCTGGAAACAACCATCGCCGTCGATCGCCCACACCTCTGCATCCGGGTGCGCTGCCTTCGCACCGAGCGCAGCCGGAATGGAAAAGCCCATCGTGCCAGCACCACCAGAGTTGATCCAGTGGCGCGGCGTTTCAAAGTCCACAAACTGCGCAGACCACATCTGGTGCTGGCCCACACCAGAGCAGTAAATTGCGTCCGGCCCGGCGGCCTTGGACAGCGTCTCGATCACAAACTGCGGAGCGAGCGTGCCGTCCTCGTTCTTGTCATAACCGCGCGGGAAACGACGCTTCAGATCCTGCAGACGCTCAATCCACGGCTCAATCGACGGCGCCTTGGCCTTTCCGGATTCCTCAAAGTAATCGGTCAGTTCCGACAGCACACGCTTAGCATCGCCCACGATTGGAACGTCCACCGCGCGGATCTTGCCCACCTCTGCAGGGTCGATGTCAGCGTGAATGACCTTGGCGTGCGGCGCAAACGTATCGGTATCGCCGGTCACGCGGTCGTCGAAACGCGTGCCAACAGCGATGAGCAAGTCGGATTCCTGGAAGGAACCCACTGCCGGTACCGAACCGTGCATACCCGGCATACCCAGGTACAGCGGGTGCGACTGCGGGAACGCTCCGAGCGCCATCAAAGTCGTAGCCACAGGGATCCCGGTCGCCTCAACAAACTCGAGCAGCTGCTTGTTCGCATTCGCCTTCACAACACCGCCACCGATGTAAAGCACCGGACGCTTCGCCTGAGAAATCAGCTTCGCTGCCTGGGCAATCTGACGGTTGTGCGGCTTCGTGTTCGGCTTGTAGCCAGCCAAATCGATCTTCGGCGGCCACTTAAACTCAATCTCCGCGTTCTGCACATCCTTCGGGATGTCCACGAGCACTGGGCCTGGACGGCCGGTCGAGGCAATATGAAACGCCGCCGCAAGCGCGAACGGGATCTGCTCCGGGTCGGTCACCATGAAGTTGTGCTTTGTAATCGGCATCGTGATGCCGCGGATGTCCGCCTCCTGGAACGCATCGGTACCCAAAAGCGACGAGCCAACCTGGCCCGTGATCGCCACCATCGGCACCGAGTCCAGGTAAGCGTCCGCGATCGGTGTTACCAAGTTCGTCGCACCGGGACCAGACGTAGCAATGCAAACGCCGACCCTTCCCGAGGCCACCGCGTATCCCTCTGCTGCATGGCCCGCACCTTGCTCGTGGCGCACCAACACGTGGCGTAGTTTCGTTGCCCGATACAGGGCGTCGTAAAGCGGAAGCACCGCGCCACCCGGAAGGCCGAACACAATTTCCGTGCCAAGCTCCTCCAGGCTGCGAACGACCGCGTCCGCGCCTTTCATCCGCTCCGGTCCATTGCTCTCCGTCGACGGGGATGGTTGTGAACCTGCCACCGTTGCACTCCTTGTGTTCGAATTACCTAAAAATAAAAGCCCCCGGCGAGCGGTGTGCTCTCGAGGGCGCTTGTGTCTGCGGCGTGTAAAACGAACCCGCTACGGCAAGCGCCGCGTGGGTACAATAATTACAAGTCGCTGATTGATCACGTACATGACAATAGTGAGCCAGCCCACCCCTCGCGCATTTTTATTCACAGAAATCACGCGTATCGACGACACCCCGGCGCATCCCGTTACTTCCCCCGGCATCAACATGACTAGCATGCCGGGGTATGACAGCCACACAGGGAACGTCCCCGACCACCCAAAAAGTGTTTAAACCAACCCGTGAGCACATCCTCGCCATCGTGCTCGCAACCGGCATCGCACTCATGGGCATCATGTGGGCGCCGAAATATCTCATTTGGCTCCTTCTTATCCCCATTGTGTGGCTCGCATGGGTACTCTGCTCCTCCACCACAGTGGATAACAAAGGAATTAAAACCCGTTACCTCGTTCGCAAAAATGCCTTTCTTCCTTGGGAAGACCTGGCCGGCATCGCTTTCAAGGGAACTTCCGCACGCGTCGCTGCAAAAAACGGCACCGAGTATCCCCTGCCTGGCGTAACGTTCAACTCATTGCCCGCGCTCGCCGAGGCATCCGGAGGACGAATTACAGACGTCATTGCATCCGCCGAGCAAGCAGCAGACGGCAAGTACGAAATCATTGATAAAGACGGCGACCGCATCCTGCTTACCCGCGAGGAATACGATGCCTACCTCGCAGAACACCCCGATCTGCCGGGACCTCGCCCGTCCGCGAACGAACCTAAGGAGTAAACCGTGATCCCCCTTCGCTCACGTGTCACCACCGTTGGCCGCCAAGCAGCCGGAGCCCGTGCCCTGTGGCGCGCTACAGGCACCGGCGAGCACGAGTTTGGCAAACCCATCGTTGCCATCGTGAACTCCTACACGCAGTTCGTGCCTGGCCACGTTCACCTGAAACATGTTGGTGACATCGTGGCCGACGCTGTCCGCGCCGCAGGCGGCGTACCCAAGGAGTTCAACACCATCGCGGTCGACGACGGCATCGCCATGGGCCACTCCGGCATGCTGTACTCGTTGCCCTCGCGCGAGATCATCACCGACTCGGTGGAGTACATGGTCAACGCCCACACCGTGGATGCCATGGTGTGTATCTCCAACTGCGACAAGATCACCCCAGGCATGCTCAACGCCGCAATGCGTCTGAACATCCCCGCCGTCTTCGTCTCCGGTGGCCCGATGGAGGCCGGCAAGGCGTTTTCTGTCGGCGGTGTGACTAAGCCGAAGTCCGATCTCATCGACGCCATCGCGCTTTCCGCTAACAACGACGTCAGCGACGACGAGCTCGACAGTATCGCCAACAACGCCTGCCCCACCTGTGGTTCCTGCTCCGGCATGTTCACCGCTAATTCCATGAACTGCCTCACCGAAGCACTTGGCTTGTCACTGCCGGGCAACGGCACCACCCTGGCAACCCACACCGCACGCCGCGAACTCTTCGAGCGCGCTGGCCAGACCATCATGGACCTTTGCGAGCGCTACTACGGCCAGGGCAACGAATCCGTCCTACCCCGCAACGTGGCCAACGTCCATGCATTCCGCAACGCCATGGCGCTCGACATGGCAATGGGTGGTTCCACCAACACCATCCTGCACATCCTGGCCGCAGCCCAAGAAGGTGAAATCGACTTCGACCTGGCAGATATCGACGATCTGTCACACAAGATCCCCTGCCTGTCCAAGGTTGCCCCGAACGGTGAGGCACACGTCGAGGATGTCCATCGCGCAGGTGGCATCCCAGCCATCCTGGGTGAGCTCCACCGCGCTGGATTGCTGCATGATGATGTGCATTCGATCACGTACTCGTCGCTAAGCCAATGGCTCGCAGACTGGGACATCCGCGGCGGAAGCGCTACCGAGGAAGCGCTCGAGCTCTTCCACGCCGCACCGGGCGGTGAGCGCACCACGAAGGCATTCTCACAAAGCGCGCGCTGGGAAAGCCTGGATACGGATGCGAAAAATGGCGTCATCCACGACGTCGAGCACCCGTTTACCTCCGACGGCGGCCTTGTCGTCTTGCGCGGCAACCTAGCCCCGGACGGCGCCATCCTGAAAACCGCAGGCGTCGAAGAAGGCTTATGGGAGTTCACCGGTCCAGCACGCGTCGTCGATTCGCAAGAGCAAGCTGTGTCCATGATCCTCAACCGCGAGGTGCTCGAAGGCGAGGTTGTGGTCATCCGCTACGAGGGCCCAGCAGGTGGACCGGGCATGCAGGAAATGCTCCACCCGACGTCATTCCTCAAAGGCGCTGGCCTGGGCAAGAAGTGCGCACTGATCACCGACGGTCGCTTCTCCGGAGGCACCTCCGGTCTGTCCATTGGCCACATCTCCCCCGAAGCTGCCGCAGGCGGCCTGATCGGCCTCATCGAAAACGGCGACACCATCGCCATCTCCGTGTCCAACCGCGAACTGAAGCTGGATGTGCCGGAAGCAGAGTTGGAAAAGCGCCGTGAAGCTATGGAAGCCTCCGACAACCCCTGGACACCGAACCGTGTCCGCGAGGTTTCGAAGGCTTTGCGTGCATACGCCAAGATGGCAACCAGCGCCGACAAGGGCGCCGTCCGCCAAGTGGACTAAACGCAGCGTGCGTGTGGTTTAGGCAAACGGGTTAATCCCGGTGCCGAACCACCACGCCGCACCTGCTGCGGCAAGACCCACAATGGCGCAGATCCAGGACGATGCCAGCGGACGCTTCGCCCAACCGCGCGAGGCGTCGATACCGTAGCGGCCTGGGCCTGTGAACTGCACTGCGAGAGACACTGCCAGCAGCATGACCGGCACCCACGTTTCCGGCGTCCAGGCGAAGACGTTGAAGCCGTCCGTCTGACCGTTGAATGCGTGCAGCGCCAAAAAGCCGGTGACGGCGATCGCCACAGCTGCCGCAATCGGTCCGAGCAGACCAAGGACCAAGAACACGCCGGCCGTGAGTTCGAGGGTGGGAACAACAACAGCCAGGCCGTTGCCGTACGGGTAGTTGGCGAATGCATTTTCTAGGCCGGCGATACCGTCGTTGCCGCCGAGTCGGAAGAACACTGCGACGGAATCAATAATCAGGTACGCGCCGAGGAACAGACGCAGCAGCAGCAAGCCGAAATCAGTCGTGCCACGGCGGGCGTCTTCCTCCTCTACTGCAACCGGTGCCGGATCCACCGCAACCGGCTCGACCGGCTCCTCCGCATAGGTTGCGGGGGCTGCCGGTGCGATGGTTTCAGATTCACGGATGAACGCGGATGTCACCGGTGCCGGGTCGGATGAGTATGCAGACGCCGAGGGGACCGCAGTAGAGCCTGCGGACGGCGCAGAGGCTTGTGCTGCCTTATCGGCACTCAGGCGCACCTCGTCGCCCGTCTGGGAAGTCTGCGGAAAAATCTCCGTCGCAGCATCCCCCTTGTATTCTGGCACGTCAGCGACGTTTTCCAGGTTGTTCAGATCGTCGGGTGTGAGATCGCGTGGATTTTTAGCCATGGCCTACAACTTAGGCGAAAACTTCGCTGTGATTTGTCAACTCGCCGGGGTGCGCTGCACCGATGTCAACAAACCTAGTTAGCCAAGCCCGTGTAATGGTGTTACCCTGCTACGCGCTCTAAATCTTTTACGCAAATTTATATAAGGATTGTTTATCGATGAGTAAAACGCTCAAAGTCGCCCTCGCGCTCGTGGGCCTGACTGTCGGCGCTGGTTTTGCCTCCGGGCAGGAAGTCATCCAATACTTCCTTGCCTTTGGCTACAAGGGCATCATCGGCGCCGCCATCGCAGGTGCCGCGATCGCAATTTTCAGTGGTTGGGTCTACCAGCTCGGTTCCTACTACATGGCCGATGACCACAGTGCCGTGTTCAAGAGTGTCTCGCGTCCGTGGATTGCTAAATACATGGACATCACCACCGTGTTCACGCTGTTCTGCATCGGCTTCGTCATGGTCGCCGGTGCTGGCGCGAACCTCGAGCAACAATTCGGCCTGCCAACTTGGGCCGGATCGACCATCATGGTTGTGCTGCTGCTCCTGTCCGGTCTTCTTGACATCGACAGGCTCACGAACGTTTTCTCCTTCATCACGCCGCTGCTGATCATCTGCCTGCTCGCCGCGTTTGTGATCACACTGACGAACATCCCGTCCGACTTCGGATACATCAACGAGATTGCACAGCAGAACCAAAGCGCATCAGGCACGTTTGGTAACTGGCTGATCACCGCGTTGAACTACGCAACCCTGGTCATGATCATGGACGTTTCCATGATGCTCGTCTTTGCTGGCTCCCACATGAACCCTGCACAGGCCGGTAAGGGTGGCCTGCTGGGCGGCATTATGTTCGCTGTTTTGCTGCTGATCCTCACGTTCATTCTGTTCTGCAACATGGCAGACGTGATGGACGCAGACATGCCGCTGCTGATGGTCTTCGACAACATGCACCCGGCAGTGGGCGTGTTCGTCTCCATTGTCATCTACCTGATGATTTACAACACCGCCGTCGGCATGTTCTACGCCAGCGGTCGTCGCCTCAGCCACGACAAGCCGGGCAAGTTCCGCCCGTACTACTTCGCGGCGGTTCTCGTCGGCTACGCCCTGTCCTTCATTGGCTTCGCTGACCTGCTTGGTTGGGTTTACCCGGTTCTGGGCTACCTCGGTCTTGCCCTTGGCATTGCTATGGGTGTGGCTTGGTTCCGCGACCGCAAGAACATCCAGGAGGAGACGGGACGCCGCGAGCGGCTTGCAGAGCTTGCCGAGACCGCGCTCGATCCGGAAGGCGAGCCGCTGACCCGCGCCGAGCGCAACGAAGTCGACGAGCTCACCGGCGATTCCCACATGGGCGGCCAAGACCTGTGGCAGTCCGTCCAGGAAGAGGTTGCTGCGGATCTGCACGCGGACTCTTCCAGCGAATTCGATATCGCGGACGTGCCTGCGCTCGATCCGGAGTCTGAGTCCTACGAGGGCGCACCCGATACCCCGGGCGACGAAATCCACTGGAAGTCCTACGAGGAGATGTACAAGACTGGCGAGTTCCCGGCCGTCAAGCCTCAAAACAAGTAGCACTGCTTGACGACGACTCCCCCGCCCCGGCCATCCACCACACTGGCCGGGGCTTTCGCGTTTCGCGGTTACATCTCCCAGGGATTAACTAGCTCAACGCCCATCGACTCAAAGCCAGGGGTATTCCGTGTCGCAACGATAAGGCTATGTACTTGAGCGGTAGCAGCGATAAAAGAATCCGCAGTCGCTTTCGGGTCCGGGACGTGCATCGCAGCCGCCACAGAGGCTACGTCCTCATCAAAAGGAAGAATGCGCCCTTTGAATTGAACTTTAACTTGACCATTGAACCAGTCGCGCAACCTTTCAGCCTGCACTGGATCCGTACGTTGCTTGAGCAGAATTCCTCTTTCGATCTCAAAAACTGAGATGGAAGAGATGTATACGTTTCCCTCTGCCAGGTTGTCGGCCCAACTCGCCACTCGAGGATTCACTCGGCCGGGCGGCTTCCGCAGCTCACTAATAACGTTGGTATCGAATAAATACCTCACAGGTCGAGACTCCGCACTTTAAATTCAGCTCGTGGAGGGTCGAATTCTATATCTTCATCCTTCATTTGAACTGCTTTTACCCACCCAGTTTCTGACGATGAGAGCCGACGATAGTCGTCGATCGACAGCAGAACGTGTGACGGCTCCCCACGATCAGTAATGATCACAGGGTGATCGAGCGCGGCGCGCTTCGCGGCACTGACATCCCGATTGAATTCTCTGGCGGAAATAGCGGTCATAACACACCTCCCTGCAGGTACGTACCTACAGGATATGCATTGTTACCATTACCTACAACCCACCAAAGAAGAACCAGCCGGCCCCGTACATCAGTCGGGGCCGGCTGGATGGTGCTTCGCTGAGGTTTTACTCCGCGAGCTTCTTCGCGATCAACTGGTTGACCTGGCCCGGGTCTGCCTTACCCTGGGTGGCCTTCATTACGGCGCCGACGATTGCGCCGGTGACCTTCTTGTTGCCTGCGCGGTACTTCTCCACGATGTCTGGGTTGGCGGCAAGTGCGTCGTCGACAGCCTTCTCGATGGCGCCGTCGTCACGCACAACCTCGAGCCCACGCTTTGCGACGACCTCATCAACGTTGCCGTCACCCTCAATCACACCGTCAATCGCCTGGCGTCCAAGCTTGGTGGTCAGCTTGCCCTCCTTGACCAACGCAACCACGCGTGCGACATCGTTCGGGGTAACACCGAGCGCGTCCAAATCCTTGCCTGCCTCGTTAGCCTTACCGGCGATGTAGGACACCCACCAGGAACGTGCTTCGTCCGGGGTCGTGCCAGCTTCCACTGTGTCCACGATGAGATCCAACGCACCAGCGTTGACCAGGTCGCGGAATTCCTTCTCCGGAAGCTGCCACTCCTCCTGGATGCGAGCACGGCGCACCCACGGCAACTCTGGCAGGGTTGCGCGAATTTCCTCAACCCACTCCGGCTTTGCAATCACCGGCGGCAGGTCAGGGTCGTTGAAGTAACGGTAATCGGAGGCTTCTTCCTTCGGGCGGCCCTTCGAGGTGGAGCCGTCCTTTTCCTGGTAGTGGCGGGTTTCCTGGACGATCTCCTCACCGTTTTCCAGTGCTGCAGCCTGGCGCTGCATCTCAAAGCGCACGGCCTGCTCCACCGACTTTAGGGAGTTGATGTTCTTGGTCTCGGTGCGGGTGCCGAACTCCTCCTGGCCGACTGGGCGCAGGGACACGTTGGCGTCGCAACGCATGCTGCCCTGGTCCATGCGAGCATCGGAGACGCCGAGCGCCTTCACCAGCTCACGCAGTGCGCCGACGTACGCCTTCGCCACCTCCGGGGCACGCTCGCCGGCGCCGATAATCGGCTTGGTCACGATCTCGATCAGCGGCACGCCTGCACGGTTGCAGTCCACGAGCGAAGCGGTAGCACCGGTAATACGACCGGAAGCGGAGCCCAAGTGGGTGAGCTTGCCGGTGTCTTCCTCCATGTGCGCGCGTTCGATCTCCACACGCCACTCGGTGCCGTCCTCGAGCACGACGTCCAGGTAGCCGTCGTACGCAATCGGCTCGTCGTACTGGGAGATCTGGTAGTTCTTCGGCTGATCCGGGTAGAAGTAGTTCTTGCGCGCGAAGCGGGAAGACTCCGCAATCTTGCAGTTCAGCGCCAGGCCGATCTTGATTGCCCACTCCACACCCTTGGCGTTGACCACCGGCAGTGCGCCCGGCAGGCCGAGCGAAACCGGGTCAACGTTGGAGTTCGGCTCCGCACCGAAGTGGGCAGAGGCCGTGGAGAACATCTTCGTCTCAGTAGCGAGCTCGACGTGCACCTCAAGCCCCATAACCGGGTCGTACTTTTCCAGTACCTCGTCGTAATCCATCAGATCGTAGGCAGTCATGCCGGCCATTCTACTGCCCTACCCGATTCGCTCGCGCTCCAGCTCGCCGTGGCGAAATTTACCTAAGATAAAAACTTCCCTCAGACGGAAAGGCACTAACGATGACGAACGCATTGCTTGCCCAAATGGCGAGTGCTTATGCGGCCTGGATGCCCAGCCAGCTGCGCGACTGGTACTCGCAAGACGAACGCCTCCGCCTCGCGACGGAGGAGATGCGCCCGCAAGCAGAGCATGTGGCTAACGACGAGTTCGGCGCCGGATTCCGCGATCACCTCAACAGCATCGGCGGGCCGACCGTAGAGGACCCGCTTGCGTGGGCGAACCGACGCGTCGAGTTTGCCGACGGGCACTGGTGCGTCGCCGGCATCCGCTTTTTGGGGCTGGATCCCAAGAAGCCGTTTGTGCATGTCGTCGCTACGTCCGTATCACCGCAGTACGACGGGTTAGCACCGTATGCAGCACAGTTGCACCGCGAGTTCGCTGATTTTGCGCCGGTTGCAATCCGGTTCGAATTGCCCAACCCGCCGGAGAGCGCCGATGTGGATCAGTGGATCGTTGCTGGCCTCGTCTCCGAACTGCGCGCTGCACCACGCCGTCCGCAGAGCCACCTGGTGCGTCTCGTTCCAGCAGCCCCCGAGGAGATGACGGGTTACGCAGATGAGGTGCTGGGCAACGTCGTGAAGCAAACGCCCGACGTGGCGACCTGGACCGAAGCAGCGACACTGCCGCAGTTGCAAAGTTGCGCAGAAACAGGCGCACTGTACGCAGTGGAAGTTGGAGGCCAACGCGCCGGCGTTATCGCCGCAGCGCGCGACGACGCCAACGGGATGCGCGGGTTTCAGGTCTACGAGAATCTTCTCGACGACCACGCGCGCGGCCGCGGCCTCGCCCCCGCCGCCATGCAGCACCTGTGCGACGTTCTTCCCGCGCACCCCGGCGATACGTTGTGGGGAACGATTCATGCGGGCAATGGGCCGTCGCTAGGCAATGCGCTCGCTGTCGGGCGTAAAAAGATCGCCGCGTTCGTGTGGGTGGCACGTCGCGGCGACTTGTAGTGGATGGCCCTAGACCACCATGGGTTCTGCGGCAGGCGCTGCTGGGTTCTCGGCACGCTTCGCGCGGTCATCGCGAAGACGCATGACCATAGCGAAGATCCCGCCCGACAGGGTGTGCCAGACCGAGAAGATGACACCCGGCAGCGCGGCAAGCGGGGTCATGTACTGCACCGCGAGCGTGGCGGCGAGGCCAGAATTTTGCATGCCGACTTCCACCGCGATGGTGCGCGATGCAGATTCTGTTTGCTTGGTCCCCTTGCCGGTGAAGTAGCCAAGCGCGTAGCCGAGCAGGTTGTGGATCATCACAGCTACCAAGACAAGCAGACCCGCTTCGACGATCTTGTCGCGGGACCCAGAGACGATGATCGCGACGATCGCCCCAATGGCGACGACAGAAATCCACGGAAGCGCCGGCAAGATCGCTTGGGCGATCTTCGGTAGGAAGAACGTAATCGCGAGGCCGAGCAGGACCGGAAGCAGCACCATCTTGACCGTGGAGATCGCCATCGAACCAGCACTTACTGGCAGGTACTGCCCCGCCAACCACAGGGTGAGCAGTGGCGTGAAGATCGGCGCGAGCAGCGTGGACACCGTGGTCATCGCCACCGACAGCGCCACATCACCGCGTGACAAGTAGGTCACCACGTTGGAGGTCGTGCCGCCCGGGGCGCAGCCGACGAGGATGACACCAGCTGCGATTTCCGGTGGCAGATTCAGCATCCACGTAATGAGCACCGCCAGTACCGGCATGATGACAAACTGCGCGATCACGCCAATGAGGACAGGCATTGGACGCTTGGCGATGATTGCAAAGTCAGCGACCTTCAACGTCAGCCCCATACCGAACATGACCACACCCAGAAGCCAGGTTGTCCACCCGGTAATCGGTGCGACGACAGACGGGGTGAAGTACCCGATGCAACCGCCGACAACGACGAGGATCGGGAAGACAACAGAGGCGATCAGGGCCGAACGATCTTCGGCGGTGGTCGCCCCACTACTCGATTGACTCATGGCGTGAGATCCTACTCTCACACTATGGACACTCGGGGAGGTTTTGGAGAATACGTTAGGAAACCCCAGCGTGGCTTAGGTAAACATCGCCTTTGCGGTGGCGTAGCCCAACGCGTAACCAAGGGCGTTGTGGAGCTCGACCACGAGCAGGACGACGAGGCCGGCCTGGGCGAGTTTGTCGCGGCTACCGGCCACGACAATGGGGACGATGATTGCGATCGCGATGACCGAGCCCCACGGCAGCACCAGCACAACCGCCGCCACAAGACGCGGTGCGACGAGACGGACGAGGAGGCCGAGGCCGACCGGCAGAATGACCATTTTCACGATCGATCACGCCATTGGGCCTGCACTGACATCCATGTGCTCACCGGCCAGCCAGCGTGTGAGTAGCGCGGTGAAAATCCGGGCGAGCAGCGTGGAAAACCGATGTCATCGTCACCGACAGAGCGCCCCGGACTACATTGGGCGTATGTGGATCGATGAAGTACGCAAACTTAAGCGCGAACGAAACGCCGTCATTCTGGCGCATAATTATCAGATCCCGGAGATCCAGGACATCGCCGACTTCACCGGCGATTCACTCGCGCTATCTCGTATCGCCGCCGACACCGACGCAGACGTGATCGTGTTCTGCGGTGTGCACTTTATGGCGGAAAGCGCCAAGATCCTCAGCCCCGACAAAACGGTGCTCATCCCGGACCAAGATGCCGGATGCTCGCTGGCGGACTCCATCACCGCTACGCAACTTCAGCAATGGAAGGACGAACATCCTGGTGCGGTCGTCGTCAGTTATGTGAATACCACCGCCGATGTCAAGGCCTTTACGGACGTCTGCTGCACCTCCTCGAACGCCGTTGAAGTGGTGGAATCCATCGATCCGGACCGTGAGATCCTCTTTTGCCCCGACCAGTTCCTCGGCGCCCACGTGAAGCGCCTGACCGGCCGCGAGAACATCCGTATCTGGGCGGGCGAATGCCACGTCCACGCAGGAATCAACGGCAAGGAGCTTGCGGAGCAAGCGTCGGCGCACCCCGATGCGCCGCTGTATATCCACCCAGAATGCGGTTGTGCGAATTCCGCAATCTTCCTCGCTGGCGAAGGAGTGATCCAACCGGAGCGTGTGCACATGCTATCCACCGGCGGGATGCTCGACCAAGCAGACCGCGACACAGAAGGAACTGTGCTCGTAGCCACCGAAGTGGGAATGCTACACCAGTTGCGAAAGCGGGCTCCGCTGGCGGATTTCCAGCCCGTGAACCCCCAAGCTAGTTGCCGGTACATGAAGATGATCACCCCAGAAAAGCTGGTTCGCAGCCTGCGTGACCTCCGCGACGAGATAACCGTGCCCGAGGACGTCGCGGCGAAGGCGCGCCAGTCATTGGAGCGGATGATCGCGATCGGCACACCGGGAAGCGGTGAATAGACACCGATGACAACGCCTGCTCAGCCGATCTTCCCTCCACTGAATAAGGAGGCCATACAGCGACTCATCCGTCTCGGTCTCGCGGAGGACTTCGCTCATGGCCCCGACGCCACATCCGTGGCGACAATCGACATGGACGCGGTTCTTACTGCACAGGTGGTCCCCCGCCAGGACGGGACCGTCGCGGGAATCGACGTTGTGGGATGGACTATGCGCGAGATTTCCCCCGCCGTCGACGTGTCTGTGCACGCCGCCGACGGCGATCGAGTGACGGCCGGTGACTGTCTTGCTACGGTGTCCGGCCCGGCGCGCGCCATTCTGTCGGCGGAACGGACTGCATTGAATCTGCTCACCTACGCTAGCGGCATCGCGACCGCGACTTCTGCGTGGACGGAGGCTATTTCCGACACTCGGGCGCGGGTGAGGGATTCCCGGAAAACGCTTCCCGGCTACCGCGATTTGGCGAAATACGCCGTGCGTTGCGGCGGAGGTGTCAACCACCGCATGAGTCTGGGTGACGCGGCACTGATCAAGGACAACCACGTCGCGAGCGTCGGTAGCGCAGCCGACGCATATCGACGCACGGCCAACGCATTCCCAGGCCTCCCCCTTGAGGTCGAAGTGGATGACCTAGATCAGCTCACCGAGGTCCTGGAATTGAAGCCGACTCTGGTCATGCTGGACAATTTTGAAGTGGAAGACACGCGGGTGGCAGTCGCCCGGCGAGATGCACTGTCCCCAGCGACGATGCTCGAATCCTCGGGTGGCTTGACGCTTGATCGCGCCCGCGCCTACGCGGACACGGGCGTTGAATTCCTCGCCGTCGGCGCGCTCACGCATTCGGTCACCATCCTGGATATTGGCCTCGACGCGCTGACCTGACCTCGGCGGATCACCTGTTCAGGCGGGCCTTGAGCGAGGTCTTCACTTCCGCCCATTCAATGTCCAGGATGGAGTAGACGCATGTGTCGCGCACGAGACCGCTGGCGAGAATTTTGTGGCGGCGTAACACTCCATCGAGCTTCGCGCCGAGTCTTTCGATAGCCGCACGCGACTGGCGGTTCATGTAGTGCGTACGGATCTCTACGCGCAGGCAGCCGAGGTCCTCGAACGCGCGCTGAAGCAGGAGCAGCTTCGCCGCCGTGTTGAACTTTCCGCCCTGGGCGTTTTTGGCAATCCAGGTCGATCCGATCTCGATGTTGCGATTGGTCGGATCCGGGTGCAGGAACGTCGTCACGCCGATCGCCGATCCTTCCGGTTCGACAATCGCCCACGGCGCGCGCACCCCGCGGTGCTGATCAGCGAGATACGTCTCGATGTACTCGGGCACTCCCCCCGGTGTCGGAATGTGGTCCTGGTACCACAAACTCGACAGATCCCCGACGCAGGCGGCAAGGGCTTCCGCGTGCTGCAGGCCAAGGGGCTCGAGAGTGACCCACTCATTGCTCAAGGTGGGGTTGTCGCAGAAATTCAACGGTGCCTCCGAAAATAGTGAACGAGGGGCATGAGAGCGCCCCAGCTGTAAACCTAGGTGATCATCGCCCTGCCGGTAGCGTGTCAGCGCCCGTGAACGGCGCACGGCGATCGCACCATCGGCCGTCAAAGCGGCGCTGTCGCCTCCCAGACCTCCCGGTAGCTCTCAGCGAGCGTGGCCACGGTCTCGTGCGCGTTGAGCCCGCTGGGGTTGCCCACCACCCACACCGGCACTCCGGCGAGGGTTTCGGGTTGAAGACCGCGGGTGGCCTTTGGTCGTCGATAAGCATCGCGGTACGCCCCGATTCCAGCGAACATCACAGCTCTGGGCTGATGCTTTTCGACGACACTCCGCACCACCTCACCTCCCTCCACGAGCTCCGCCTTGGAAAGGTCCGACGCTTTCGGCGTCATGCGCCCCACCAGGTTGGTAAACCCGATGCCGCGCTCGTTGAGCATGGCCGCGTCTTCCTCCGATAACCCCTCATTGGCGTGGACACGGTATGGGGTGATGCCTGCGGCCTCCAACGCCGGCCAGAAGCGATTGCCCGGGTAGGCAAACGGCGCGTCCACCTCCTCGGTGAGGCGGCCGGGGTTGATGCCGACGATGAGCAGGCGGCAGGGGTTAGGAATGCGGTTTTTCATAGAGTGCGCGTCCGGGTGCTATGTGAACATCGCTTTCGCGGTGGCGTAGCGTCGCTCCGGGACCGTTTTGAGTTGCGCTACCGCATCCTCCAGCGCGACAAGTTCAATGTCTTCGCCGTGCAAGGCCACACAGCTGCCAAAGTTGCCGTCGTGAGCTGCGCGGGTGGCGTGCACACCGTATCGGGTGGCCAACACGCGGTCGTAGGCGGTCGGCGTGCCGCCGCGTTGGATGTGGCCAAGCACTGTGGTGCGTACGTCGTAGCCGAGGCGCTTCTTCACCTCGTCGCCAATGATCTGGCCCATGCCATTGAAGGTTTTGTGGCCAAACTCGTCTTCCTCGCCAAGCCCGGCGTCCATCGTGCCCTCCTTGGGCACCGCGCCTTCGGCGACGACGATGATGCCGTACTTCTCCCCCATCTGGAAGCGGCGTTCCATGGCTTTGCAGATCTCCGCAATATCGAACGGCTCCTCGGGGATCACGGTGTAGTGTGCACCACCCGCCATGCCAGCATGCAGGGCGATCCAGCCGACGTGGCGGCCCATGACCTCCACGATCAGGATGCGGTTGTGGGATTCGGCTGTGGTGTGCAGGCGGTCGATCGCGTCGGTGGCCACGGAGACTGCGGTGTCGAACCCGAAGGTGTAGTCCGTGGCAGCCACGTCGTTGTCAATGGTCTTGGGCACGCCCACGACCGGGATGCCGTTGTCGGAGAGCCACTTCGCGCCCTTGAGTGTGCCCTCGCCGCCAATGGCAATGAGCGCATCGATGCCGGCGTCGTCCAAGTTCGCCTTAATCGTGTCGATGCCAGCCTTGAACTTGTCCGGGTGCAGTCGCCCGGTGCCTAGGATCGTGCCGCCGCGCAGAAGCAGGGAGTCCATGTAGGCGTCGTCGTAAAGATCGACCCTGCGGTCCTCCATCAAACCGACCCAACCGTCGCGGTAACCGACGACGGTGGAGCCGTATTCGGTGTTCGCGGTGCGGACCACACCGCGGATAACGGCGTTTAGTCCGGGGCAATCTCCTCCAGAGGTCAACGTGGCAAGTCGCATGCACGCCAGCCTAGCGCGCTGCGCCTGCCACTGCCCGCGGCGCAATGCGTATCGACGACACCACACCCACCACCATTGCCACAACCGGCAACATCAGCGCCTTCGACGCCGTCACATCGATCTCCCCGGAGGCGAGCACTGCCCCCACAAGTGCCACGCCGAGCACGCTGCCTACCTGGCGTGCGGTGTTGTACAACCCGGACGCTGCACCGGTCTGTCCCTCGGTGATGCCGCGCATGGTGACAGCAGCATTCGGTGCCCACACGAACGCGCCGCCAATACCCAGCAGCGCCGTGACTGCGGTGAACCACCACAGGCTAGCGCCGGCGTTGATGAGCGCGATCGCCAGCACCAGCGCCACAGCGCTGAGCGTGAACCCGATCGCGCAGAGTTTGCCGGGGTTGCGCCGATCCGTCAGGTAGCCGGCCACCGGCGTGAGCACCAGCGCGAGCACCGACATCGGTGCTGTGATCAGGCCCGCCGCCGAGGGCGAGGCCCCTGCGACCGTCTGCAGCCAGTACATCAGCGGGATAAACATCGAGGCGACAGTGAACCCCATGGAGGCCACGCCGAGCGTGCCCAGTGAAAAGGCGCGGTCCGAAAGGAGCTCGATTGGTAGGAACCCGTCATCGGTGCCGTTGCGTGCCGAGAGCACAAGCACGCCCAGCAGCAGCACACCGAACAGGATCGAGGGCCAATAGCCGAACTGGATGCCGTAGACCAACAGCCCAAGCCCGCCGAAGGACAGCACGATCGGTAATAAGGTGACCCGCTCCCCTGTCGTCGTTAATCGCGGCAGCGCAATGACACCGGCGACCAGCGCAACCGCCCCGAGCCCCGCCTGGGCGTAAAACGCCGCACGCCATCCCTGGGATTGCGCAATCGCACCCCCAACCACCGGCCCGATGAGTGAGGCCACCGAGCCGATCACGCCCCATACGGCGAACGCGCGGCCTTGCTTGTCGTCGGCAAACACGCGTGGGATCAGCCCGAAGGCCTGCGGTAAGAACACCGCGGCGCCGAAGCCCTGGAGCGCACGCGCGACGATCAGGGAACCGAACGACCACGACGCGCCCGCTAGTGCCAGCGCCGCAACATAGACGGTCAGGCCGGCGAGGAACATGCGTCGCTGCCCGAAGGCGTCGCCAAGCCGTCCAGTGGCCGGCATGGGCGCGACCGTGCACAGCAAGTACACACTGGTCAGCCACACCGCGCTGCCTACCTCGTACGGCAGAAGCGGGGTGATCACGGGCATAAAGCCCTGATCAATCAGGACAAGAAAATACCCCGCAGCCAAGGCTGCGAGGGTATTCCAGGGATTAACGGCCGGCTTCAAATGCGGCACCCACGCGGTAGAGGCGTGCGTCCTCGAACGCCGGGGCGATCAACTGCAGACCAACCGGAAGGTCGGTATCGGAGGCGTTGCCCGCCGGAACCGACATGCCCGGCAAACCAGCCAGGTTCAGCGGCAGCGTGAACAGGTCGAAGTTGTACATGGCCAACGGGTCATCGACCTTTTCACCCAACTTGAAGGCGGTCGACGGCACAGACGGTGCGGCGATCACGTCGCAGCCCTCGAAGGCCTTGGCAAAGTCCTGGGCGATCAGGGTGCGCACACGCTGCGCCTGCAGGTAGTAGGCGTCGTAGTAGCCCACCGACAGCGCGTAGGTGCCGAGGATGATGCGGCGCTTGACCTCGCCGCCGAAGCCTTCGCCACGGGTGGCTGCCATGACTGCTTCAGCGGAGCGGGAGCCGTCGTCGCCGACGCGCAGGCCGTAACGCATGCCGTCGAAACGTGCGAGGTTCGAGCTCACCTCGGACATCTGGATGATGTAATACGCACCCATGACGTCGTCGAAGCTCGGGCAGTCGACCTCGACAATCTCAGCCCCCTGGCGCTCGAGCTGAGCGTAGGCGGCGTCGATGGCCTCCTTGACACCTTCCTGGGTGCCGGGGCGCTCGAACTGCTTCACGCGGCCAATCTTGACGCCCTTGAGGTCGCCGGACGCACCCTCACGAGCAGCGTCGGCACACGCCGGAACCTCGCGGTCCACAGAGGTGGCGTCGAACTCGTCGTGGCCAGCGATGATCTCGTGCAGCAGCGCAGTATCAAGCACATTGTTCGCGCACGGGCCGACCTGGTCAAGCGAGGACGCACAGGCGATCACGCCGTAGCGCGACACGCCACCGTAGGTCGGCTTCACGCCAACGGTGCCGGTCAGCGATGCCGGCTGGCGGATCGAGCCGCCCGTATCGGTACCGATGCCCAGCGGCGCCTCACCAGACGCAAGCGCCGCAGCGGTACCGCCACCGGAACCACCCGGGACGCGCTCCAGATCGTGCGGGTTCTTCGTCTGCTTGTACGCGGAGTTCTCCGTGGAAGAGCCCATGGCGAACTCATCCAGGTTGGTCTTGCCCAGAATCGGGATGCCAGCGGCGCGCAGCTTCGCCACCACGGTGGCGTCGTACGGACTCATGTAGCCCTCAAGCATCTTCGACGCAGCCGTCGTCGGCGCATCCGTGGTCACCAGCAAGTCCTTCAGTGCCAGCGGCACACCAGCGAGCGCAGACGCCGGCTCCTCGCCGTTCTTCACCTGCTCGTCGACCTTGTCGGCTGCAGCCAGAGCCTCTTCGGCGCCGACGTGCAGGAAGGCTCCCAGCTCGTCGTCAATCTCCGCGATACGGTCCAAAAATGCCTGAGTAACTTCGCGCGAGGTGACCTCGCCAGCCTGAATCATCGCCGCAAGTTCGTGCGCTGGCTTTGCGACGAGCCCCTCTGCCGGAATCGTGTACTGCGTCATCGTTTAGTCTCCCTCTCCGAGAATCTGCGGCACCATAAAGCGGTCGTCCTCCACAGCCGGTGCCTGATCCAGCGCCTGCTCCTGCGTCAGCACCTTCTTTTCCACATCGGCGCGCATACCGGCGTCGATGGAGTGCGGGTGGCTCATCGGGGTCACGCCCTCGGTGTCCACGCTTTGCACCTTCGACACTGCTTCCACAATCGTGTCCAGCTGCTGGGCAATCGTGTCCAGCTCCTCGTCTTTCAGCGCAATTCGCGCCAGGCGTGCGATGCGCGACACCTCGTCGCGTGAAATCTCAGCCACAGTCCCATCCCTTCGGCATAACGTGGGTTGCGATTAACGCGCCTTATCTTACGTCACGTCGTGCCACCGCCTCTCCACCCCCAGTTGCTATAAATAAGGCCATGTCGTACCTCATCCGCGTTTCACTCCCCGATGTGCCGGGCAGCCTCGGCCAGCTCGCTGAGGCGTTCGGCATCGTGGAGGCCGACATCAACTCCGTGGACATCGTCGAGTCCTCACTCGACGGCACCGTGACCGACGACATCGTGGTCACCCTGCCCACCGGAGTCATGGTGGACACCCTGATCACCGCCGTCGCATCCGTCGACGGCGCCGAAGTGGACTCGATCCGCCCCTTCACCGGGCGCGTCGACCGCCGCGGACAGATCCAGATGCTCGCCCAGATCGCGGCACATTCCGGCAAACAGGCCGACACGCTCGAAGAGTTGGTCAACGTCATGCCGAAGGCCGTCACCTCCTCCTGGGCGGTGGTGCTGAGCAACACCGACGCCGGTTTGGAGCGCGTCGCTGCCTCCTCCGCCGCGCCCGAGGATGACGGTTCCACCCCGCAGATGCCCGCAATCGAGGGCGCGCGCATCTTGCAGCCCGATTTCGACGAATGGGTGCCAGAGTCTTGGTTCCAGTTGGACACCGCCCTGACCGTGGCACCCCTGCACGGCACCGACCTCGTGCTCGTCGTCGGCCGTGTGGGCGGTCCCGATTTCTTGGCCTCCGAGGTGCGCGAGGTCGGCGATTTGGGCTACATCATCGGCGCGATCCTGAGCTAACCGCTCGCGACTAACGACGAGGCACATTGCCCGGCGCGCAACCTATGCAAGCGCGTCTGGGCCGCCCTCGAGCAGTTGCACGAACTGTTCCTCGGTAAGAATCGGCCTGCCCAGCTCTTCGGCTTTCGCTGCCTTGGAGCCGGCGTTTTCACCGACGACCACATAGTCGGTTTTCTTCGACACCGAGCCTGCCGCTTTGCCACCGCGGGACAAGATTGCTTCCTTGATTTCGTCGCGGGTAAAGCCCTCAAGCGTGCCCGTGGCCACGATGGTCAGCCCCTCCAGGGTCTGCGGGGCGCGTTCCTCTTCGTCGGACTCCATGGTCACGCCGGCGGCCGCCCAGCTATCGACGATCGCCTGGTGCCACTCCACCGTGAACCACTCCTTGAACGACTCCGCAATCACCTCGCCTACGCCGTCGGTTTCTGCCAGGTCTTCCACGGGGGCGTCGATAAGCGCCTGCATCGAGCGGAAGCGCGACGCGAGCGCGCGAGCCGCGGTGGGGCCGACATGGCGGATGGATAGCGCCACGATCACGCGCCACAGGTCGGCGTGCCGCGCGGTTTCCAGGTTGGCCAGGAGCTTCTTGCCGGAGGCGTTGACCTCGCCGTCCTTGCGGGTGTACACGCTGGACTTTTTCAGGTCCTCCTCGGTGAGGTCGAACAGCTTCGCTTCGTCCTCCAGCACCCCGGAGGCAATGAGGTCGACCGCGCCCTTCTCCCCGAGCGCCTCGATGTCGAAGGCACCGCGCGAGGCGATGTACTCCAAACGCGTGGCCAGCTGCGCCGGGCAGGAGCGGGTGTTCGGGCAGCGCCAGTCTGCATCACCCTCCTTCGCGGGGGCGAGCTTCGTGCCGCAGGCCGGGCAGTTTTCGGGGTAGACGAACTCGCGCTCGGTGCCGTCGCGAAGATCCGCAACCGGGCCTAGTACCTCCGGGATGATTTCGCCGGCCTTGCGCACCACCACGGTGTCGCCGATCATCACGCCCTTGCGCTTAACTTCGTGCTGGTTGTGCAGGGTTGCCATGGACACCGTCGAGCCTGAGACGAACACCGGCTCCAGCACCGCGTACGGCGTCGCGCGGCCCGTGCGCCCGACGGAGACCTCAATGTCGAGCAGTTTCGTGGTCACCTCCTGCGGCGGATACTTGTAGGCAATCGCCCAGCGCGGCGCGCGCGACGTCGCGCCAAGACCGCGCTGTTCAGCGACAGAATCCACCTTGACCACAAGCCCATCCATCTCGTGGATCGCATCATTGCGGTGCTCACCCCAGTACTTCACGGCCTTGAGCACATCGTCCGCAGTCTCTGCCCGGCGCGTGTACTCGGAGACCGGCAGGCCCCACTCGGCGAGTTTCTCGTACGCCTCGTGCTGGGTTGCCGGGTTGAAGCCTTCGCGCGCGCCGATGCCGTGGCAGATCATGCGCAGTTTGCGCTTCTTCACGTCCTCCGGATTCTTCTGGCGCAGGCCGCCGGCTGCGGTGTTGCGGGGGTTGGCGAATGGTTTGCCGCCTTCCTTTTGGCGCAACTCATTGAGTTCCGGGAAGTCCTCAGGCCGGATGAACACCTCGCCGCGCACCTCGAGGAACGCAGGTGCGTCGCCGGTGAGCTTGTGCGGGATGTCCTCGATGACGCGTGCGTTGGCGGTGATGTCCTCACCGGTGGTGCCGTCGCCACGCGTAGCTGCGCGGGTCAGTTCCCCGTTTTCGTAGATCAAATCGATGGACAGACCGTCGATCTTCAACTCCGTCAGGTACGGCCCCGGGGTCTTGTCCAGCCACTCGCGCATCTCCTCTTCGGAGAACACGTTGTCCAGGCTCATCATGCGCTCGGGGTGTGTCACGTCCGCGAACGCGGAATCGGCCGTCGGCGCACCGACTTGCTTGGTCGGCGAATCTGGCACCGCCAACTCCGGGTGCTCCTCCTCCATCTTCTGGAGGCGGCGGAACATCTCGTCGAACTCGGCGTCGGTAATCACCGGCTGGCCGTTGTAGTACAGGTCGCGGTGCTTGCGGACCTCTGCGGCTAGTTCGTCCCATTCACGGTGCAGATCAGCGGAAATTTCACTCACAAGGAGCAAGTGTAGGTGCTAAAACAATCTCTGCGTCGCTTGCAATCGGCCTCTCCAATTTCACCAGGTTGCATTCCACAAGGTAACCGAGCTGCTACTACAATGCGCTGGAAGAAGGGAGGCACACCATGACCGCAACACACGCACAATGCTTCGAAGCATCCAAGGCCTCGAACCGCGCCGCTCGTGCCTCAATGGCGCTTGAGGACCGGGCGGTTCCTAGCGACTACGAACCTTCCGAGCTTGAACAGCAAATTCTTTCCCGGCTTTTCGAGGAACGCGGATGGGGTTAGACCCCGGCTACGGCGAAACTCCGCTCGACGGAGATGAAATGAGTGCGCTCGAACCGGCGCTGCTCGAATACTTTGACCGTATCCCTGACAAGCTCACAATTCATAGCCTTGAACAGCAGACCCTTGCAGTTGCTCGTGCCCGGATGCTCGAGGTCATCGACAGTTCGGAACTTACTCTCGACGAGATACTGACAACATCGTTCCTTGTTGAGCTTCACCGCTTGCTATTTGGCGGCATCTGGACCTGGTCTGGTGCGTTCCGTCGCACTGGGCTCAATATCGGTGTTGATCCGCAGTTCATCTCCACTGAGTTACATGCTTCCTTCGGCAATCTTGGTTACCAAGCAGAGGCTTCGTTGCTCACAGCCAGGCAGCTAGGTATTGCAACCCACGCGGAATTAGTTCGAATCCATCCGTTCACTGATGGTAACGGGCGAGTCACCCGCCTCATGGCTGATCTCGTTTTTGCAGCGTCGCAGGATCTTCCTCATACACATGAGTACGACTGGAATCTGGATAAGACTTCGTACATCGATCTGTTGCGCACTTATGACCTCAATCGGGATCCGACTCCGCTCTCCAGGTTTATCGGAGTCCGCAAGCTCGATTAACGACTTTGGCTCACTCGTTTCGGCGCGCTCGTTACAATGACCGGCATGGCCACATTCGATGCCTCCCGCATGCTCTCCTTCGACCTGGAGACCACCTCCGCTAACCCGCGCGAGGCTCGCGTGGTCACGTCTGCGCTAGTGCGTATCGACGACGGCGTGGTCGACGCCAACGAAACCCTCGCCGATCCCGGGATTGAAATCCCCGAGGAAGCCGCCAAGGTGCACGGCATTACGACGGAGAAGGCGCGTGCGGAGGGTCGCGACCACGACGAGGTGGTGCGCGAGACGGTCGAGGCGATCAAGAAGGGCTGGGAAGACGGCCTGACACTCGTGGTGTTTAACGCCCCCTATGACCTGACGGTGCTGCGCAACCTCACCGGTGATTTCACCGTCACCGGCCCTGTGTTCGACCCGCTGGTGGTCGACCGGGCGAAGGACCGCTACCGCAAGGGCCCGCGCAACCTGACCGCGATGTGCGAGCACTACGGGGTGCGCATCGACAACGCCCACGAGGCAACCGCCGACGCGTTCGCCGCCGCACGTGTGGCGTGGATGCAGGTGCGCAAGGCCTACCCAGACCTCGCCGAGATGGAGTCTGGCGATCTTATGGAGTGGCAGGCCGTGGAGTACTTCCGCATGCAGACCGACCGCAAGAAGTATTTTGAGGCCAACGGTCGCGACGCCTCGGGTGTGCTCACCGCCTGGCCAATGCAGGGTTAAAGCGCTACTACTGGCTTGCCAGTTCTTCGTGCATCTCGCGAGCGGCAGCGTAGTTGCGTGCGCTCCCAAGAAGTGTGTCGGCCGGGTTGGCGTACACATCGATCTGGGTCTGTGCCGGGTCGATCTGTAACTCGTCGAACACGCGGTAGAGCTCGCGCGGCTGCATGGTCGGGATCGCGATGCGCGCCCCCGTATCGAGCAGACGTGCCAGTGCATCACGGTTGCAGGTGCGGGGGTCGGTGGTCTGCCACGGGGTGTCGTCGATAAGCACAGGTGTGTGCAACAGATGCTCGCCGAAGCGGTGCAGGGTCTCCTGTGGCTCAGGGATAGCCGGGATGGCTTCGTAGTCGGTCGCGCCTTTGAGCGTGCCAGCCATGACGTCGCCGAGGCGCGGCTCATCGAGTTGCAGCACCGTGGCGCCGAAGCGGCCGGCGACATCGCTGCGGTGCTGATTAGATGCTTCGAGCAGCGCGTCGGTGAGGTCGCGCAGCGCGCCGGGGTCCGTGATCATGCGGTGGCCGTTGGCCATCTCCACCTCGGCGGCGAGCGTGAACGGGCCGGCAAGCTGCACCTTGACCGTGTCTACCTTGCCGTGCCAGAGCTCCTCGAGGTGGTCGAGGTCGCGCGCCATGCGGTCGGCGTCTGCGCGCTTGCGGGCGGCAACGCGCCACCCGCGCGGGCCCGGCGCGATTGGGATTTCTAGCAGCGCTGCGGTGCGCCCAATGAGATCGGAGCCGACGCCGCGGTCCGGCAGTTGCGGGATGTGTGGCAGCGGCGACTCGGAAAGCACCACGTCCGCGGCTTGCGCGAGGTCGGTGCCGGGCAGGGGCCCGAGGCCGAACGCGGTGGTAGGAAGTGTTGTCACGGCGCTGATGTTACGCGGTAGCGCCTAGGCACTGCTCAACGCATAGTCTGACACGTCCCTGCTGCGCTACTTCTTTTGTCGCCCGATCGCGCCTTCGTCTGCTCCCACGCCCCGCCAACCGCTTTCTAGACCTGCCGACCTTTTGCATAATAGCACAAAAGGGCAGGTGGATCCTGTCGGAGATAGCCCACACCTCCCGGCTCAAACCGCGACCATTCCAGTTTTGGAGTAAGCGTCCGACATTTTATCGCGCTCGATTAAGTATTCGGTCTGAGTGCAGTCTTGACCAACGTAGTGGAACTCGAGGGTGTGTGCCCCCAATGGCGTTCTATCTTTCGTCCGGAGTCTTGCCCTCGGCACTGGCCTCAAGGCCACTGTTGAGGTATAGAAACGCTGTGGAATGCCCCCGTGGAACGTTCGGCGACTTCCCAAACCCTTGAAGTAGATAACCTCCCAGGAGGGGGGAGACGTCTATTGTCGGCAGTTGGACAAACGCGTTGTTCTACTCGGAGCCCGACGTAAAAAGAATGGTGTCTTCCCTGCTAAAGAAGATGGACTGCAGCTCCAGGGTAGAGCTCATAGCGCTCTCATTCTGAACGGCCTATATAGTTGGCGGACCCACACCGCTTAGTGCTCGAGTGAGCCCACCAACCTTTTCATAGTGCGAGTGTTTTGCACCCGACCTTGATTCAATCCTGGCACTCGGTGCTAGGACCATCCCCGGGAAAAGTTATACACAATTCGACGGGCTGCCTGCCACCCGGATTTTGTCAGAGCTACACCTGCGATAAGCCCAGCGATGCTTCCAAAGAATACAGAAGGGAACCAAGGCATATCAGTGTAAAAACGAAATATGCCAAGTGTCACTAAAAATCCGCAAATCGTTACCAATGAGCGCATGTTTTACCACCCTATGTAGGTTGAAAAGACGCCACCTGCACTGGCAATGCAGCTGATCGCAAGTCCTGGTCCAATTTTCTTAGCGAGGAACTTTACCAAGTCCCAGTAGGAAACTCTCTTCTCTAGAATTTCAGAATTTCCGGAATGGTATTATAACCGATTACGCCACCAGCACAACCAGCAATGCTTGCGGCAGCTGCACTAAGAACTCCCTTATCGTCTTGGTTCTCTGCGATCCTAGTCTGGACGGGTGGTCAAGTCCCGTGCAGTGGTGTAGCCGCCTAGCTTTCGGCTCGGTATGAAGTTGGGGGTTTTGGTTAGGCGGTTAGCTGGTGTTTGTTAGCCGTAGCTCTGGTTCGACTCGGCAACCGCCTGCATGATCAACGGTTTGAACTGCTCACGACGCGTGGTGCGCTGAGCTACGACACACTGGTGCTTGCCCTTGTGGTGATAAAACGTGAAATCAACAATGCCAACTTGGCTGCAGGCTTTTTGGTGGACAAACCGTGGGCGTCCGTGATGGCGACTACGCCCGCGACCTTCGCCGCCGTAGTGAGCGCACTGTCGCGGACGATCTCTTTTCCCCGGATGTCACCGCCCATGAGCACTTCAATAGTTGCGTCTTTGACTACCTGCAGCCTCGCGAACGTCATCAGGAAATTTTGCGGGCATCGGAATACCTTCCAGCCCCCAACACTCCAACGAAATGTCCGCGGTCCCTTTTCGGCGATAAACGAGGTGCGACTAACGAGGTTTGCGCGACCTCGGCGGGCCCGGCCTCTACGCGGTGGCGCAGATGGTGCCTGAGCCGAGCACGATGTCGCCCTTACCGTCCGGGTCCGGCAGGTACAGCACCGCCGCCTGGCCGCGGGCCACGCCCTCGAGTGGTTGGTGGAGGGTAAGTGTCATCTGGTCGTCCTCGATACGCGCAGTGCACGGCACAACGCCACCGTGGGCGCGGATCTGCACGTTCGCTTCGAACTCGGCTGCTTCGGACATCGCAGGGTGCAGCACCTTCAGGCGGTCGGCGGTGATCTCCGAAACGCGCAGCGCGTCACGCGGACCGACGGTCACGGTGCCGGTGGCGGTGTCCACGTCGGTGACGTAGCGCGGCTTGCCGTCGGCGGCAGGCACGCGGAGGTTCAACCCCTTGCGCTGGCCGATCGTGTACTGGAAGGCACCGTCGTGCTCGGCAAGTTCGTTGCCGTCGGTGTCCCGAATCATGCCGGGACGCATGCCGATGGAGCGGCCCAGAAACGCCTGGGTGTTGCCGTCGGGGATAAAGCAGATGTCGTAAGAATCCGGCTTGGACGCGGTGGCAAACCCGTGACGGGCGGCCTCCTCACGAATCTGGGGCTTCTCCGTATCACCAACCGGGAAGATGCAGCGGTCCAACTCGTCGCGGGTCAGCACGCCGAGCACGTACGACTGGTCCTTCTTCGGGTCTTCTGCGCGGCGGAGGTTGCCGGCGTCGTCGATAATTGCGTAATGCCCAGTGGCAATCGCATCGAAGCCGAGCGTCACCGCGCGGTCCAACAGGGCTGCGAACTTGATCTTCTCGTTGCAGCGCAGGCACGGGTTCGGGGTCTCGCCGTTTTCGTACGACCAGACGAAGTTGTCGATGACCTCTTCTTTGAACCGGTCAGAGAAATCCCACACATAAAACGGGATGCCCAGTTTGTCGCACACGCGACGCGCGTCGGCGGAATCCTCGAGCGAACAACACCCGCGGGCGGATTCGCGCGTTTGCTGCGCGTCTTTGCTCAGCGCGAGGTGCACGCCGACGACATCGTGGCCGGCCTCCACCAGGCGCGCGGCGGCGACAGATGAATCGACTCCCCCGCTCATGGCCGCTAATACTCGCATGTCGCGGGAGTGTAGTCCCGCGAGCACGAAAGGCGAAACGTCCGGCTGCATGCATCGAGATAATCCCCTGGACATATACCCCCATGGGGTAATAACGTGGGAGACGGTCGCCACGCTAGCCCCCGGCGCGGCCGAACCGATCACAACAATGAACTGCAACGAAAGGACAGAACCATGAACGACAGGCACGCCCACTCCGGCACCAGACCCGGTGGGCACGCCAGCCATCATGAGCATGACGCTCACGAGGCCCATGCAGGACACGGTGGTCACGACCACGCGGGCCACGCAGGCCACGGCGATCACGTAGCCCAATTCCGCACGCTCTTCTGGATCATGCTGGTTCTCGCGATCCCGGTCGTCGGATTTAACGAAACCTTCGCCCATCTCATCGGCTACCAGCTGCCTGACGCGGAATGGGTCCGGTGGATCTCGCCGCTTTTGGGCACGGTCATTTATTTCTGGGGAGGTCGCCCGTTCTTGACGGGTGCTGTCTCCGAGATCCGCTCACGAAAACCCGGCATGATGCTGCTGATCGCGCTCGCGATCACGGTCGCCTTCGTCTCCTCTTGGGGTGCGAGCCTGAACTTGCTAGACCCCGGGCTGAATTTCTGGTGGGAACTGGCGCTGCTGGTGGTCATCATGCTGCTTGGGCACTGGATCGAGATGCGCTCCCTCGCCCAGACCACCTCGGCCCTGGATTCGCTCGCCGCACTTCTGCCCGACGAGGCCGAGAAGATCGACGGCGACGAAGTGGTGAAGGTCACCCCGGCGGATCTTGAGGTCGGCGATGTCGTGATCGTGCGGCCCGGCGCTTCCGTGCCTGCCGACGGCACAATTGTCGACGGCAGCGCCAGCATGGACGAGTCGATGGTCACCGGTGAATCGAAAACGGTGCGCCGCGGTGAAGGAGAGCAGGTGGTCGCTGGCACCATCGCGACAGACTCGGGCCTGCGCATCGAGGTCACGGCCACGGGTGGCGACACCGCGTTGGCCGGCATTCAAAAGCTCGTCACCGATGCGCAGGAATCGTCGTCACGCGCGCAACGTCTCGCGGACAAGGCTGCTGCCTGGTTGTTCTGGTTCACCCTCGGCGCCGCCATCTTGACCGCTGTGGTCTGGACCGTCGTCGGTGTGCCAAATGAAGCGGTAGTGCGCACTATCACGGTGCTCGTCATCGCCTGCCCCCACGCCCTAGGCCTTGCGATCCCGCTGGTCGTCTCAATCGCGACTGAGCGCGCGGCACGCGGCGGGGTCCTTATCAAGGATCGGCTCGCGCTCGAATCGATGCGCACCGTCGACGCAGTACTGTTCGACAAGACCGGCACCCTCACCAAAGGTGAGCCCACCGTCACCGCGATCGAACCCGCCGGCGGGCGTGATAAAGAAGACGTGCTTGCCCTGGCAGCGGCCGCCGAAGCAGACAGCGAACACCCGCTCGCCCGCGCCATCACCGGGGCTGCTCAGGCCCGTGGCGTAGCCGTCCCGCAGGCAATCGACTTTTCTTCGTCTCCAGCAGTGGGCGTGAAGGCAACTGTTGACGGTGAGGTAATCGAGGTCGGTGGCCCCTACCTGCTTGAAAAGCATTCCGCCGGGGAGCTCCCGGTCGCCGACGAGTGGCGAAAGGAGGGCGCGATCATTCTCCACGTCCTCGCCGACGGCGAAGTGATCGGAGCACTCCGGCTTGCCGACGAGATCCGCCTTGAGTCCCGCGACGCCGTCGACGCACTGCACTCTGCGGGCGCCCAAGTCGTCATGATCACCGGCGATGCGCAAGCCGTCGCCGACACCGTAGCCAAGGACCTGGGCATTGACCGGGTCTTCGCAGGCGTGCGTCCCGAGCACAAGGCCGCGAAAGTCAAGGAACTGCAAGCCGAGGGCCACAAGGTCGCCATGGTCGGCGACGGCGTCAACGACGCCCCCGCGCTGGCTCAGGCCGATGTCGGCATCGCGATCGGTGCCGGCACAGACGTGGCGATCGGCTCGGCGGGCGTCGTCCTGGCAAGCTCCGACCCGCGATCGGTGCTTTCGGTCATCGAGCTCTCCCGTGCGACCTACCGGAAGATGAAGCAGAACCTGTGGTGGGCGGCCGGCTACAACCTGCTGTCCGTTCCGCTGGCTGCCGGTATCCTCGCCCCAATCGGGTTCGTGATGCCGATGAGCGTCGGCGCAATTCTGATGTCGGCCTCGACTGTCGTCGTCGCCCTCAATGCGCAGCTGCTCCGCCGCCTCGACCTCACCCCGCAGAGCAGCACCGACCGGATGCTTGACCGGTCCAAGTGACTCGACACCGTCCACACTACTCAGGAGGCCCATGATGAACGACCACGGCTACATCAGCGATAAAGACCGCTACCTCGCCCGGCTCAAACGAATCGAGGGGCAAACCCGCGGTATCCACCGCATGATCGACGAAAACGCCTACTGCATCGACATCCTCACCCAGATCAGTGCGGTCAACGCGGCGCTGAAGGGCGTAGCACTGGGTTTGCTGGACGACCACTTGAAGCACTGTGTTGCCGATGCGATCAGCGACGGGCAGGAAGCCGACGCCAAGATCGAAGAGGCGTCCGCCGCAATCGCGCGAATGGTGAAGTCCTAAACGTCATACCGCAGTACGACGCGCGCATGCGGAGCGACAACTAGCCTTTGCGAGCATGCGCTTGTCGACGACACCCCTAACCACGATCCGCAACGCCTCGTTTGCAGCCTCGCTGGTGATGATGTGTGCACTTGGCGTCGTGTCGTCCCCGCAGGCATTGAGCTTTGCGTTGCTTGTCGGCGCGCTGGTGGTGCCGTTTACGCGGTGGCGCTGGCCGCTGGCAACTGTGGTCGGAATTGCTGCGGCCCTGGTAGTCGCGTCGTTTAGCGAGGTGCTGCCGATCGGTGTGATCGCGCTTGGCCCATTCGCTGCGTATGTGACGAGGCGCCATCTGCCTGTGCCGTTGCGTGACGTCGCAACCGCTGGCCTGCTCGTCGGCGATATCGTCGCTATCGGGTTCGTTGTGCCAGCTCTTCGGGAACTCGAGCCAACGGACCGAATCCCATACGTCGTGTGGAGCGTAACCCTGCTGACCGTGGCGTTACTCTTCGGCGAGCTGCGACGCCGAGCCGACGAAAGTGCGGAGCAGGAGCTGGCGCGCCAGCGTGCCGAGTTTGAACGCGCAGCCCAGGAGCAGCGCGCCCACTTGGCGCGAGAAATCCACGACATTGTCACCCACTCACTGACCGTCATTGTTGCGCAGGCCGACGGCGCGCGCTTCGCCGCTACCCCGGAGGCGAAGGACGAGGCGCTGCACACCATCGGCAACGTCGGCCGCGACTCGCTGCGCCAGATGCGCGGCGTGGTGGAGCTGCTGCGCGACCCTGAACAGCGCCCCCTTGAACCAACAACGCAACTGGACATCGACGGCTTGGTCGCCACCAGCCGCGCGGGCGGGCTTAACGTCGCATACACCGCCGAGGGCACCCCTCCCGAGCACCTGGCCCCGGCCACCGCGCTTACCGTCCAGCGCATCGTGCAGGAGTCCCTGACCAACGCCATGAAGCACGGCACCGGTCACGCCGAGCTCTCGGTGCGCTGGGGCGCAGATACCGTCGTGGTAGAAATGACGAACCCGGTCGCTCCCGGCGCGACTACTCGTCCGGGCCACGGAGTGGAGGGCATGCGGCAGCGCGCGGCGCTTTCCGGCGGCACGGTGACCGCATCCGCCACCCCCGCCGGCACCTGGACCACAACGGCAAGGATCCCGCTGAACTCATGATCACTCTCGGACTCGCAGACGACCAAGCGTTGTTTCTCCACGGCATCCGCAACGTCATCGACTCGCAGCCGGATTTGGAGGTGCGCTGGCTCGCCGCCAATGGTGCTGAAGCTATCGAGGCATCCGGCAATGCCACGGTGGACGTCGTGCTCATGGATGTGCAGATGCCGGTGCTGGACGGCATCGCCGCGACGAGGCAGGTCGTCGCAAAGCATCCGGCGACAAAGGTGATCATCCTGACCACGTTTGACGACGAAGCCTACGTCCTCGGCGGCCTTGGCGCCGGTGCCAGCGGTTTTCTGCTCAAGGATGCCGAGCCGGAGGCTTTGCTTGACGCTATCCGCACCGTGGCTCACGGCGATGCGGTGATTTCGCCACGGGCGACGAATAGGGTCGTCGCAAAGCTGCATGCGCCGGATGAGGAAACGGTCGCTCTGTCCCCCGCCGACCGGCTGGCGTTTCGCGAACTGACGGAACGCGAGCGCGAAGTGCTCGTGGCAATCGGCCGCGGGTGGTCCAACGGGGAGATTGCCCAGCGGATGTTCATCTCCATGCCCACGGTGAAAACCCACGTGGGCCGGGTGCTGGCGAAGACACAGTCGCGCGACCGCGTCCACGCAGCACTTTTCGCCTACCGCACCGGGCTAGTATCGCGCACCGACCTGTTGGACTCCTGACGCGTCATACCCCGGTATCACCTTCAAAATCGTCCCTCGCGCCGACGCGAAACCCCTTTCCGTTGCGCGAGCCTTGAGGTCATGGAAACACCGATGATTCAGACCCACGGTCTGACCAAAACCTACGGACGCACAGACGTCGTCCACAACCTCGACCTCAAGGTCGCTCCCGGCGTCGTACACGGCTTGCTCGGCCCGAACGGTTCCGGCAAATCCACCACGATGAAGATGCTGCTTGGCCTCATCGCTCCAACGCACGGCGACATCAGCGTGCTCGGATACCCCATGACGCGAGCGAACCGCGCGCATGTCCTTGCCGGTGTCGGCTCGCTCATCGAAGCACCTGCGGCCTACCCACACCTCACGGGTGGTGAAAACATGCGCATTGTCACGCGTCTGCTCGGCGCCGACCCCGAAGCGGTGCGCCGCGCGGTGTCACTGGTGAGCCTCGAGGGCCAGATGGACAAACTGGTGAAAAACTATTCGCTGGGCATGAAGCAGCGCCTCGGCATCGCGATGGCACTCGCACGCGACCCACAATTACTTATTCTCGACGAGCCCACCAACGGCCTCGACCCCGCCGGCATTGAAGAGATCCGCGAACTCATCATCAGCCTCGCCCGCGACCAGGGCCGCACAGTGCTGGTGTCGAGCCACCTGTTGTCAGAGATCGAGAAGATGGCGACCGACCTGACCATCATCAACCACGGCAAGCTCGTGTTCCAGGGCTCCCAAGACGAGCTGTACAGCGCGCAACTGCCGGATGTGTTCATCCAGACGCCCGATGCTGCAACTGCCGTCTCGGTCCTTCGCGCGCTGCAACCGAAACGGGTCGAGGGTGGCGTGGAGCTTTCCGGGCTTGACGACGACCACCTCGCCCACACCATCGCCCTCCTGGTTACACACGGCGTACCGCTACACCAGGTCCTGCGCAAGCGCCGCAGCCTCGAGGACATCTTCATCGGCTTGACCAACGACGAGGTGGCAAGCGCATGATGGTGGAATTTGCCAAACTCAAACGCACCAAAATCGTGTGGCTTAGCCTGCTCATGACGGTGGGGATCGTCCTCTTCGCCAACATGAGTCTCTTCGCAGGCGACAATGCCGCCGCATTCCAGGCCAACCCAGATACCGCATGGGCGGGACATCTCATCGGAATCGCCATGGCGCTGGCGTTTCTGACCCCGTTGCAGTTAGCACTGGTGGCTAGCCGCATCGTGGATACGGAGCACATCAGTGGCGGGTGGCGGCTCAACGCCATCGCAGGTACTCGCCCCGGGGCGCTGCTTCTTCGAAAGTTTGGTGTTGCGACGGTGGTAGTTGTCGTCGCAAAGTGTATTGAGTTCGCTGGGGCCATAGCGCTGCCTGTCGCGATGGGCGCGCCTGCACCGCGCGGAGCGATGCTGGAGACATGGCTGCGCTTCGGTCTCGGTGTCGCGGGCACCACACTTGCGCTCCTCGCTGTGATGCTGCTGCTCGCCGCGCTTGTCGAGTCGCAACTTGTCGTGCTCGCCGTCGGGGTCGTCGGCGGGTTCTTTGGCATCGCATCACTGCTGTCCCCACCGTGGCTGGCTGCAGTCAATCCCTTCGGATACGTCGCTGTGATCCTCCCGTTCGGCTTCACTGAAGCAGGGGTCACCCCGTCGCAGCCCGGCTGGTTGCTGTGGAGCGGCTACCTCGTCCTCGCCGTAGCGGTCTTGGTCGCCGGTACCAAAGCCCTGGATCGAAAGGAGATCTAGACCATGGACCTAATCCTTAACGACCTGCTCAAGTTTCGACGCTCCCACGTCTGGGCGGTCGCGTTCCTCGTCCCCGTAGTTGCCGTCGCGATCGGCGCCGGCAACTACGCCGCGAACACCGGCACCCTGACCGCCGGTTGGGGTAGCTATTTCTCCCAGGTCATGCTGTTTTATGGGTTGCTGTTCTGTACCGCTGGCATCGCGATCCTCGCCGCAGCCGCCTGGCGGGTCGAGCACCGCGGGCACAACTGGCTCACCATGCTCACCTCGACGCGTTCGGTGGGCAACCTGGTGGCATCGAAAATCGCCGCGATCGCGGTTACTGTCGCAGCGATGCACGCTGTTCTCATCGGCCTCACGTTGTTCGTCGGTTGGGCGTTGGGGATTCCCGGTGCAGTGCCAGGCGAGCTCCTCGTCGCAGCGTTGTTGGCCCTGGCACCAGCCGTTGCGGTGGCGTCATGGCAGTCACTGCTGTCTATGGTCATCCGTAGTTTTGCAGCACCCATCGGCATTGCGGTGGTGGCAAGTCTCATATCGTTTGGCGCACTCGCGGCTGGGGTGCCTGGCGTGCGGTTCATCGTGGCGCCTGCGTTGTTGTCGCACACGCTGTGGTTGGGCAGTTCCGCCGTCGCTGCTGCTGGAGCGCTCGGCACTGGCACCGTTACGGGTGTTCTCGCCGCCTCCGCGGCGTTGACCGTGGCGGGCTGGGCGGCTGCAGTGGCCTATCTACGGGGCACCGACGCGCGCATCTAGGCACCGGGTACGCTCACCAGCCATGGCCGCCAAAAGTGAGTTTTATGAAATCGATACCGGTGTCGCGGAGGTGCTCCACGAGCCGGACGGGTCGATGGTGTTGCTGGTCAACGGGGTGCCCAGTTCCCATATCGTGCCGGGTGACCCGCAGCGCCTCGATTTCGAGTACATGCGCTGGATGGCGGACTTTCTGGATACCCACTACCCGGATGAGGCGAAGCCGAAGTCGCGGCTGACGCACCTGGGCGGCGGCGCGTGCACGTTGGCGCGCTACTTTGCCAGCGCGTGGAAGGGCTCGCGCAACACGGTGGTGGAGATCGATTCCGAGTTGGCGGTGCTCGCCCGCGAGCTCTTCGACATCCCGCGCGCCCCGGCCGTGAAGATTCGTGTCGACGACGCCCGCGACGTCACCAACACCTTCAAACCCGCCACCCGCGACGTGATCATCCGGGACGTGTTCTCGTCGGCCACCACGCCGCGGAATCTGACGACGGTGGAGTTCTATGCGGCGGTGAGGTCGTCGATAAGCGATCGCGGCTTTTACCTCGCCAACTGTGGCTCCCACGCCGACTTGAAGGAGGCGAAGGAGGAACTCGCCGGCATGCTGGAGGTGTTCCCCCACGTCGCAGCGATTGCGGATCCGCCGATGTTCAAAGGGCGCCGCTACGGCAACATCGTGCTCATCGGCGCGAACCACCCCATCGAAGCCGGCGACGTGCTCACCCGCGAGCTGCTCAAAGGCGCAGTGCCAGCGCAGTTCAAGGGGCTTGCGTGGGCGCGCCGCTTTGCGACGACCCCACGCCACGACGAGCCATAAACTCCTTCACCACCGCTACCATGTCGGTCGCCTTCATATCGGGCAGATAGCAGTCCACCACGGCCAAACCAATCGACGCGAGCGCCATCTCGTCGTCGTACGCCAAGTTCCAACTAGTGTGCGTCGGGTGGAACTTGTGCTTCGACGCAGCCAGCGAGCGAAACCCGTACAGCGGCTCGATCTGCGCTCCGGTCTTATCCAGCACGATCTCCAAGAACGAGGTTGGCGCATCCGTGCGTGCAAGCGGCGCCCCCGAGAGCGACACCCACTCGAGCCCCTCACTCCCGGCGATGACGGCCGCCTCGGCAAGCAGGAATTCGATCACCGGCCTGAATCCCTCGGCGTCGCGGCGCATGAAGTCGAGCGTATAGCCCGCAAGTTTGCCGTGCTCGTACACCGGCAGCCAGCTCGTCACGCCGTGGAGGCGTCCTTCTTCGTCGACGGCGAGGAGCAGTTTGGTGGCGTCGTCGTCAAGTTCATCGAGCCCGCCGAGCGTAAACCCCATCTCCGGCAACGCCTTGTCTGCCACCCACTGCTCCGACAGCGCGGCAATGCGCTCGCGCATCTCAAGCGTGCACTCGCGCCAGGTCGTCCACACCGGGCGAACGCCTTCCTTAGCCGCCCTGTTGCGCGCGGTGCGGATGTTTTGAAACTTCTTGCCCTTGAACTCGAGATTATCGGTGTGCAACAACGATTCTTCTGCGACGTGGACCGTCCGGAAGCCAGGCCGGTGGAACGTCTCCGGCACCGAATACCACGCCACGCGCCACCCTTGATCCGCAGCGAAATGCTCAAATGCGTCGGCGACTGTCGTCTCGTCCGCCCCCTCAGCCACGACAGGCGAACCCACCGTCACGGCAACATTGTGCGACACACGGTACGCGACGTATCCGCTGTCGCCTGCGAAAAAGTAACGGTTGCCATCCCACAGCCCCATCCACGCAAGATGATCACCTGTCCCGGATTCGAGCATGCGCCGTGCCCTCTCGCGCTCCTCCTGCATCGGTGCAGACGGCGCTGAAGAAAGCACACGAAACAGCATCCACAGCAACGCACCCCAGAACACCACGCCAACCCATTCGGAGAGCACCCACGCCGCCGGAGCATTCGGCACAATCTGATGTCCCAACTGCACGGCCACTGCAGGGGGCATAAAACGTGCAGGAAGCTCCGCAACGACACTGCTTAGGGTGACATCCCCGATGAATCCGTCGCGCAAGATAAGGGCGCCGGTCACCCACGCGGTTGTCGTCGATAAGAGCACTGCGATACCTGGAACAAGCATCGGACGCAGGTTCGACCCAACGCGGAACTTCGCCTGCTGAGCAATCAACACCGCCAGCATGAGCACCCACGGCAACACCACCAAACCGGCGTTCACGGTGGTCAGCGCGTCGCTGCGCACGTCGAGCACCTGCGCCACCACAACCACCAACGACGCCGCACACAACACCGTCGCACCCCACCACGCCAGCCGCCGGCCGCGACGCAGCCCAAGCGCAAGCACCACCGCAAGCACCACCGGCACCAAATTGAGCAACAGCGGCCCCAACCCACTTTGCTGGTTAATGGCCATGGCCTCCCGGCAGGCAAGCGAGGAAGGATCCACACAACGCTCCTGAACCTCGCGCGCGGCCACCGCAGGCTCCCACATCAAGAGGCTTTCCGCCGCAAAAGGACCCTGCGCCGCAGGGTTGAGCGCAGTCAGCACGGGCCCGACCGATACAGCAAGGAGTAACACTGCGACGAGGACACGCGACTCCCGCAGCGTCGGTCGCGCCGCCGTGAACTGACGCGCTCCGGCGAGCACGCCACAGGCAAGGCCCACCACAACTGCTGTAAACGCAGCAACAGAGGTCAGCGTTCCCGAATACAACACAAGCGTGCCGGTCAGCGCCACAAGTACGAGACGGACCCTGCGACGCCACAACACACCCATCGACGCAGAGGCGAACGCAAGCGGCCCAATTATCCACGGCAACGGGGTGAGGTAAGTCTCGTTAACCAAGTCGGCGCCCCACCTGTTAAACCCTGCCTGTTCAACCATCGCGCCGAGCACACACGCCAACGGAAACACCAGCGCATGCGATGCGGCTGCGGCGACAACGAACCTGCGTGAACCCAAGATATGCTCTGCGGGAACGGCGAAGCACACCGCGGCGAGCGTGGCATAGATTGCCTGGGCGACATTTGGCGTTGACAAGCCCGCCGTGATCAGGTGCCACAAATGCACATCGGCGGGAAGGTCGTAACCCAGATGCGCCCGCCACGGAAACAGCGCCCACATGAAGGCGACAAGGATCAGCGTCACTGGGACGTGTTTCATTTCAGTCCTCCCCGGTGGGCGACGAATTCGAAGCTCTCGCGCAGCGCTACCCGCCACACTTGGTAACTATGCGCTCCGGGTAGTTCGGTGTAGGTGGTGTCCATCCCCGCCGCGCGGGCAAGATCGTTCAGGTGAGGCAGCGCGGTGCTTGCCATCTTGTCACTCTCTCCTGCGACGAACCGGCCCGCAATGCCGCGGTAAGTATCGGTCCCCTTCGCGTTTGCGAGCAGGTCGGCGGGGTTGATTGCTTTGAAGGCGTCTTCATCGCCGCCGAAGAGCTCGTTCACCGTCTTGTCGTGGTTGCCAAGGGATGGTTCGGGCTCCCCGGAGAAATCCAGAAACGACCCGTATGCCTCAGGGCTGTTGGTCACGACTTGTAGCGAGCAGGTCCCGCCGTAACTCAGTCCCCCGATCGTCCACGTCGACTGGTCAGGATTGACGCGGAACGTGTCTTTCAATAGCGCAGGAATATCGCTGGAAAGGTAGGTGTGCATGGCAGCGTCCGGCCCGTCGACGCATGCGGGGTTGCCCGTCGCGGAGCCTGTCGCATCAACACTGACGACGATCGGAGAAACCCCTCCGTGCTCCTGCTGGTACGCATCGGCGGTTTCTGCCGCCTGCCCGTCCGTGAACCACCCCATTGGGGATCCTGGACTTCCCGACATCAGCACCAGCACCGGTAGTGTGGCGCCGTGCCAATACGCGGGCGGCACGTAGACGACTGCATCCCGTTCAGGTGGGGCGGGCACCGTGACAAGGGCTCCTACTTCCCGGCCGTGCAGTTGTGGGGCGGTGTCTGTGCGTTCGAACTGCTCTAGGCTCATCGCTACGGTCACGCGCACGGGGTGGAACGATCCAAGCGTTGGGTACTGCTGGTATTGCAGGTTAGTGCCCAAGAATGCGAAAACTACCGCTGGCACCGCAACAACGGCCAAGAGCAGCCGCCGCCGACTGACTATCGCCGCAACTACTGCGAAGACGCCCACCGCCCACGACGCGTAGACGCGCAGCGGAATGCTATCAGGGAACGGTTTCGGCCACACGGTCAGCGCAAATACCACAACGCCCATGAGCGCAGCAGCCCCGAGCACTGCCCACCTCAAGCGGCGACGGCCAACGAGCACGGCGACAAAAATTACGCATACCGCCAGCGCGACGTAGATGACGACAGCAGCTGTGCCGCCAACCACCGGGATCGATCGAAGTGTTTCCACAGTGAGTATGTTTACTCCCTATGGCGCTTGCGTCCTATATCCCGAGGTTCCTTCCGGATCCATCCACAGCATCTTCCCAGCCACACGTCGTTGTCGCGTTGCACGGCACGCTCGGAGAACCTTTTGCGTTCCGCAAACTTGCACGTGAGTTGGAGCGGAAAGGGGTTGGTCTCCTCGCGCCTGCTTTTGGCCGAAGGGGCACATTGCTTCTCGACGACTGCGCCGCCGAAATCGCCCACACCATCACATCGTTGCCCGAAACGGCCAGACGCGTCGACATCGTCGGGCACTCCTACGGCGGGCTCGTCGGCCTTCGGGCGCTGGCCGTGCCGGAGGTTCGCAAGCGCGTCCACACATTGGTCGGTCTCGGTGCGTGTTGGCGCGGCACTGACAGCGGATGGTGGCCCAGGTGGCTGGTGCGCCGGGTGATCGGGGAATCCTTCGTCGGGCTCGAGGAGCACGACACGCAGCCGGTAGTTCCCCCGAACGTTGAGGTCGTCTCGATTGTCTCGGATGCGGACCGGGTGGTGCCGGCGTCGTCGTCAAGCTTGGGGCGCGTGGTGCACCTCCACGGGGTTGCGCACAACAGGCTTCCGGCCCAAACAGGGCCGATCATGCGCGCCCTGGGCTGTTAGTGCTTCAGCGCGTTATCCAGCAAGATCAGCAGATCGCCGATCTGGTAGTTGCCGACCATCATGGTGCGCAGGTCGTCGATAGGCAGCTCGCCCTGGCCTGCGAGCTGCTGGACCAGACGTGCGATGTTGTTCGCATCCGTCAGGTCGAAGCCCGCCAGACGTGCGGCGTCGATGAACTGCTGCACACCAAGACCACCGGCAGCCAGCGCAAGAACCGCGATAACCAGCTTGGTGCTGTCCTGCTCAAGCACCTTTAACTCGCCGGAATCAGGCGCCTGGAAACGCTCCAACACGCCACCAGCAGCGTTCAAGTTGCCCGCGGCGAACTGGTTCAACTGGCCCGACGTGCCGTTGAACAGGTTCATGTCCACCGGGGTGTTGATGCCGACGACACGGCCGGAGTCGCTGCGCTGCCAAAACGACAGCTTGTCCCAACCACCAACCGGCGCCGGGGGCTGATTCTGGTACGCGGCAAGCCACAGCGGGTAGGACGTGAACGCAGAGGTGTCGTTCATGTGCTCGTACCAGAAGTAGCGGTACGTGTAGATCATCGGCTTCTTGCCCGTCTGCGCCTGCACCTCAGACAAAAAGCGCTGCGTCCACGCCGCAAGCTGGACCGGGCCGAGGCCCTCGTCGACCTCAAGGTCGAGCACCGGCGGCAACTGCGTTGCCGGGCCCTGGTTGATCACGGAGGCGAAGTAACGCGCCTGCGTGACCGGGTCCTCGGCGGGGCGCGCGTAGTGGTAGGCGCCGACCTTCAGGCCGGCGTCGGCAGCGGCTTTGGCGTCCTCGTCGTAAAACTCGTTCTTCCAGCCCTCGCCCTCAGATGCCTTGACAAAGGCGAAGTCCTGGCCGCCGATCGTGCCCACCGAGCGCCAGTCGATGGCCGCACCGCCCGGACGCTGGTGGCCCGCGACATCGACGCCGGAGACCACGCCCGGGATCGACTGAGCGTCGGCCTGACCAAGCGGCGTGACGGTTGTGGCAAACAGCAGGGCGGCGACAGCGGCCGCTGCGGAACGGATTCGGCGAGACATCTGCATGCGGGCAACACTAGTGCACCCAAATCACACACATCACACGCGACACGCGCGTTGCGGGTTAGAGTGCGCCAGCCTCCCGTGCCTTAGCCACCACGTCCGGGATCGCGTTGAGGAACGCCTCCACGTCCTGCGCCGTGTTCGTACGCCCGACCGTCACACGCAACGCCCCCATCGCCTCACGCTCGCTGTACCCCATCGCCTCGAGCACGTGGCTCATGCGCAGCACGCCACTGGCGCACGCCGAGCCCGCCGACACCGAAATACCCTGCACGTCCAGCAACATGATCAACGCGTCCGCGTTCGCGCCGGGGAACATGAAGTGCGCGTGCCCCGGCAGCGCGGGCTCTTGCGTTGCGACGACCACCCCATCCACACGTTGCCTCACCCCCTCAATGAGCGCGTCCCGCAGGCGCTCAATCTCGGTATGTTCTGCGATCGCCTCCTCGAGCGCCACCGCCGTGGCGGCGGCCGATGCGACGTCGACGGTGCCGGAGCGGATCCCGCGCTCCTGCCCCCCGCCCAGAATCACCGGTTTCGGCGCGGGCGAGCGTTTCGCTAGCAGAATGCCGGTGCCGCGCGGGCCGCCAAACTTGTGAGCGCTGGCCGCAAGCGTGGTCGCGCCAAGCGCGTGAAAATCCACCGGCACGTGGCCGACCGCTTGCACCGCATCGACGTGCACCGGCGTGCCGACGGCGGTGGCGCGCTCGATCGCCTCACCCACCGGCTGGATCGCGCCGGTTTCGTTGTTCGCCCACATCATCGTCGCAACCGCCGCCGGCGTATCCAACGCACTCAAGTCCGTCACGTGTCCGTCGCGCCCCACCGGCAGCCACTCCACATCCGCCCCAGTCTGGCCGAGAGACTTGACTACTTCGAGCACGGCGGGGTGCTCGATAGGCGTAGCAACGACCCGATCCAGCTCGGATGCATCAAACAGCCCGCGCACCCCAATGTTGTTGGCCTCTGTGCCCGAGCCGGTAAACACCACCTCGACGGGGTCGGCGCCGAGGGCGCCCGCGATGCGCTCGCGGGCGTCGGCAAGCACGGCATTCGCCTTGCGCCCCGCAGCATGTTGGCTTCCCGCGTTGAGGGCGCCTGCGTGTTCCACCCACGCGTCGATCGCACACTGGCGCATCGGAGTTGTAGCAGCGTGATCGAAATAGACCATGCGCCCAAGGTTAGGCGTGCACGCGCGGCCCGCACACATGCGCCACCGCCTGATCCCCAATCCGCGCGATCACCACCGCCATCTGTGCCTTGCCGCGCAGCTTCAGTTTCTTGCGCAACTGGTCCGGATCTACATCAACGCCGCGCACGAGGATCTCCACGCTGCCAGCACCGTGGGAGGCGAGCACCTTCTTCAGGGCACGCAGCGGCACCGCTTCGAGGAAGGGAAAGCCACTGTAGCCTGCCGGGATCTGCTCGCCGGTCAGATACGCAATGTGCTCGTCGAGCATGCTCAGCCCGTGACGCGCAGCCCACCCACGCACCAGGCCCGCGCGCACCACTGCCCCGTCCGGGTCGATGATGTAGCGCTGTGGGGCGGTGACGTCGACGGTGTCGTCGTCAAGATCGGTGACACGCTCCTCGCCATCTCGCAGGACCACCGCTTCTCGACGAACCCCTCCCGCCAACCCCGGCGTATACAAACACGCCTCTTTGACGCCGCCGTCGACAGACACCACGCTGACCAGCCCATCCCACCCCGAATAGTCGATGCCTGGCGCGCACTTCACCGCCATCTCGCGGCCGGCGTGCGCATCGAGCAAATCCGGCAGCGGTGGAAGCAACTGGGCTGGGTCGGTGATTCGGCGGCCCCCGGCGCGACGCGCTGGATCAGCAACCACCACCCCGTCAGACGTCACCGGCCTGAGCGCATCCGCCTGCGCTAGCCACGCTTCCTGACCAAGGTTGTGCCGCGCCATGATCAAACGAGACATATCCAGGTCACTGCCCATCCACGCAATGCCACGCTGACGAAACGCCGGAGCTTCCGAGCCGACAGAACACGTCACGTCGTGCACCATCTGCGCCCCCGCCTCGGCAATGCGCGCGGCACGTACCCCCGCTACGCGTGCTGGGGTGGCCTGCTGCGCGGCGTCGGCATCGGTAAGCCAATGGGTAGGAAACTTGCCGGTTGCGGCGCGCCGGGCGGCGATAAGCGCGCTGACGGCTCGGGCGTAGTCGCCAAAGTGTTGGTCCAACACCGCACGGTCGGCGAACACGCTCGACTTAGTCAGGGCGATCTCGGGCTCGACTGCGGAGATCGCGTCAGCGTTCGCTGCGAGGAACCGTGCCTCTGCGACGCTAAATGTCATAGCGTTTTCCAATCCGGTCTACTGGTCGGAACGTGAAGAACTCTTCGTATCGCGCATCGTCGACCGGGTCACCGATCACGGGAGCGAGGCTTGCTCTTTCCGCGGCGTGCAGGACGTCGTCGACAGTGTCAAAGCGTCGCAGCTCGCTTAACTGCGCCCACGTCGAAGGGGCAAGGCGCACCAAACCATGCCGCCAGCCGTCAAGGATCAACTGTGGTGGGAACCAGTTCGCGTCGTCTGCCTCCCACGTATCCGAATCCGGCTCTTGGCCCTCCGGATTAGCGGCGACAAAGGTAAACGTGTCAAACCAATTGCCGCTTTCGGACACCCCGACCCAGCGCGCCACCGGCTTGAGCAGGTCCGCGCACACGTTGAGGTTGCTCTCCTGCAACACGTCAGTCAGGGAAAGCTCGTGAGATTCGAGCCGGAGGCGGTGGTTGTGGAAGGGGCGGGCGTCGTCGAGAAGCGTGCCGTCATCGTCAACCGCAAGCAGCGTGCCAGTCTCCTCGAACAGCTCGCGCACCGCCGCGAACAACACCGCGTGAGCCTTGTATTTGGTCACCCCGAGCTGGCGAGCAAGCGAAATCGCGGAACGCCCAAGCCACAACTCGCCATCGTCCCAGGCACGCGGCGGGAAATCACGCGAATCCACCCCGCCGCCCGGAAACACCGTCAACCCCGGGTAATTCGGCATGGACAGGACACGCTCCTGCACCCACACCTCAATCCCCTCGGCGCTGTTACGCAGCAGAATTACCGTCGCAGATAAACGCGCACCGAAAAACCCGCTCTTCTCGCTCGGGTCAATCGAATCGGCCTCGTCGTGCGACAACACGGCCTCGTTGCGCTTCTTCTCCGTCGGCATTGCTCCCACCCCGGCGGTCTACGCCCGGTGCGCACCCCTGCGGGCTGAACGGGCGCGGCGTGCGAAGAAACGCCCGTCATCGCGCGTCACTTCGATCGGCTGGTGGTAGGCGCGCGAGACGTTCTCGGACGCCAGCACGTCATCGATGAGCCCTTGGGCGACAATCTCGCCTTCATCCAGCAGCATCGCGTGGGTAAACCCGTCCGGGATCTCCTCCAGGTGGTGGGTGATCATGACGATCGCCGGCGCATCGGGGTCCATTGCCAGATCCCCCAGGTAGGCCAGGAGGTCCTCACGGCCGCCGAGGTCCATGCCGGCGGCGGGCTCGTCGAGAATAAGCAGCTCCGGGTTGGTCATCACGGCACGCGCAACGAGCACGCGCTTCTTCTCGCCGTCAGACAGGGTGCCCCAGCGACGGTCGATCAGGTGCATCGCGCCGACTTGCTCAAGTACTTCGAGGGCTTGGTCGTAATCCATCTCGTCGTAGTCCTCGCGCCAACGCCCCAAAATGGCGTAACCAGCGGAGACTACGAGGTCGCCGACCTTCTCGTCCTCCGGCACACGGTTCGCCACCGCGGAGGACGTCACACCGATCGCGGCACGCAAGTCGCGCATATCGGTGGCGCCGACGCGCTCGCCGAGAATGAACACGTGGCCTGCCGATGGAAACTCCTGCGCCGACGCCATCCGGATCAAGGTGGTTTTGCCGGCGCCGTTCGGCCCGATGACCACCCACCTCTCGTCGAGCTCGACCTGCCAATCGACAGGGCCGACGAGCGTGTGTCCGCCGCGAATGAAGGACACGTCGCGCATGTCGATGAGCAGGTCCGGATCTGTCACCAATTCCTCTGTCTGATTCACGTCCCCCATCTTGGCCTATTTCGGCCCGCGTGTGTGGTTGCCCCGCGCTACCCTGGCGGGTGAATCAATGGTCGCTCGGAAGGTTTTGATGATGGTTGCTCGCTTCGGCATCGACGACGTCCGCCCCCAGGTCTCTGGGCGCACGTTGCCGTCGAAGGCGGTTGTTGGTGAGGTCGTGCCGGTTTCCGCGTTGGTGTGGCGCGAGGGCCACGATGCGATTGCTGCGACGCTGGTACTTGTCGCGCCGTCGGGTGCGCAGTACGAGGTGCCGATGCACGCCGAGTTTTATCGGCCGGATTATTGCCATGCGGTGTTTGTGCCGGACGAGCAAGGTCTGTGGCGCTATCGGGTGGATGCGTGGAGCGACGTCATGGCCACGTGGCGCAACGCGGTGGAAAAGAAGCTCGCCGCCGGCCAGTCGGAGGCGGAGTTGGCCAACGATATCGCGCATGGCGTGGAATTGTTCGACGCCGCGATTGCTCAGCATGCTTCCCCGGTGCTTGCCTCCGCGCGCGCATCGCTTATCGACGACACCCTGCCCCTTTCCCAACGCCTCACCCCCGGGTGCTCCCAGGAGGTGCGCGACGTGCTCGCCGAACACCCGCTGCGTGAATTGGTCACCCGCGGGCCCGTCGCCGATATCCTTGTGGAGCGTCGCGAGGCACTTGTGAACTCCTGGTACGAACTGTTTCCCCGTTCCACCGGCGGTGTGGATAAAAAGGGCAACCCGATCCACGGCACCTGGGCCACCACCGCGGCGCAATTGGACCGAGTGGCGGCGATGGGGTTCGACACCGTCTATTTCCCGCCCATCCACCCGATTGGCGAGGTCAACCGCAAAGGCCGCAACAACACCCTCACCCCCGAAGACGGCGACGTCGGCTCCCCGTGGGCCATCGGGTCTAAATACGGCGGCCACGACGCCTTCGACCCAAACCTGGGCGGCGAGGACGAATTTTTGGACATGATGGACCACGCCAACGAGTTGGGTCTGGAGATCGCCCTCGACTTCGCCCTGCAGGCTGCGCCCGATCACCCGTGGGCGAAAGAGCACCCGGAGTTTTTCACCGTGCTCGCCGACGGCACCATCGCCTATGCCGAAAACCCGCCAAAGAAGTACCAGGACATCTACCCGCTGAACTTCGACAACGCGCCCGAGGCCCTCTACGCCGAGATCTACCGGGTGCTCATGTACTGGGTCAACCTCGGCGTGACCACCTTCCGTGTAGACAATCCCCACACGAAGCCGGTGAACTTCTGGCACTGGCTCATTTCCAAGGTCCACGAAACCGACCCGGACGTCATCTTCCTCGCCGAGGCGTTTACCCGCCCACCGCGCATGTACGGGCTATCCAAGGCAGGGTTTAGCCAGTCGTACACCCACTTCACCTGGAAGGTAACCAAGTCGGAACTGACCGACTTCGCCCAACTGCTTGTCGACGTCGCCGACGTCTCCCGCCCCAACCTCTTCGTCAACACCCCCGACATCCTCCACGCGACCCTGCAGGAAGGCGGGCCAGCAGCCTTTGCGCTGCGCGCCACACTCGCCGCCACCATGAGCCCTTTGTGGGGCGTGTACTCCGGCTACGAACTCTACGAAAACCGCCCCGTCGCCGCCGGCAGCGAGGAATACCACGACAGCGAAAAATACCAACTGCGCCACCGCGACTTCGACGCCGCGCTCAAACAAGGCAAATCCCTCGAGCCGTACCTGACGCTGCTCAACCAGATCCGTCGCGACAACCCCGCCCTGCAGCAACTGCGCCAAATCCGCTTCCACCGCATCGACAACGACAACCTCATCGCCTACTCCAAGGTCGATGCGATTTCCGGCAACGCGGTGTTGGTCGTCGTCAATCTGGACCCCACCGGCACCCAAGAAGGCCTGCTGCACATCGACGCCGACGCCATCGGACTGAGCCCCGGCACCTTCGACGTCCACGACCAGATCACCAACGAGCGATACACCTGGACAACCGCCGAAACCGGCAACTACGTCAAACTCACACCCGAGAAAAACGTCGCGCACATTCTGCGTTTGCCCGAGGTTGCGCCGGATCGTCGAGAAGCACTCGCGTACCGTCAGATCTCAGACCACGACTACCGCCCCTAAGGACCACCATGAACACCAACCTGCTCATCCCGGACGGGGACCGCCAACGCCTCCTCGCCTGCACCCACAACGCACCCCACGACATCTACGGCTGGCACCCCCACGGCGACGGATCCATCATCCGCACCCGCTTCATCGGTGCCGAACGCGTCGAACTGCTCATCCACAACGCGTCCCAACCCATGCAACCGCTTGGCGACGACATCTGGGCCACCACCCTCGACGACACCCACACCCCCGACTACCGCTACCGCATCACCTACCCCGGTGCAGCCCCCATCATCGTCGCCGATGCCTACAACTTCCTACCCACCCTCGGCTCCCTCGACATCCACCTCATCAACGAAGGCCGCCACGAACGCCTCTGGGACGTCCTCGGCGCAAACGTCCGCACCTACGAAACCACACTCGGCGTCGTCACCGGCACCTCATTTGCCGTCTGGGCACCCAACGCCACCGGCGTAGCCGTCATCGGCAACTTCTGCTCCTGGAACCCCAGCCAGTACCCCATGCGCAGCCTCGGCGTCTCCGGCGTCTGGGAAATCTTCATCCCCGGCATCGGCGACGGCGACGCTTACAAATTCGCCATCCACACCGCCGACGGCACACGCATCGACAAAGCCGACCCGCTCGCCAAACGCACGTTGACACCACCCGAGACGGTGTCAGTCGTCGCAAAGCAAAGCGAATTCGAATGGAGCGACCACGACTGGATCACCGCCCGTGCCGGACGCGACGCCACCAACTCCGCCATGAGCATCTACGAAATGCCACATCGGCTCCTGGAAACAAGGCGCAACCTACGCCACACTTACCGACGAACTCGTGCCCTACCTCGTCGAAAACGGCTACACCCACGTCGAATTCCTCCCCGTCGCCGAACACCCCTTCGGCGGCTCCTGGGGCTACCAAGTCACCGGCTACTACGCCCCCACCGCACGCTGGGGAAGCCCCGACGACTTCCGCCGCCTCGTCGACACACTGCACGCCAACGGCATCGGCGTCATCGTCGACTGGGTGCCCGCCCACTTCCCCAAAGACGACTTCGCCCTCGCACGCTTCGACGGCACACCCCTCTACGAACACCCCGACTGGCGACGCGGCGAACAACGCGACTGGGGCACCTACGTGTTCAACTTCGGCCGCCGCGAAGTCCGCAACTTCCTCGTCGCCAACGCCCTGTACTGGTTCGAAGAATTCCACCTCGACGGCATCCGCGTCGACGCCGTCGCCTCCATGCTCTACCTCGACTACTCCCGCGAACCCGGCGAATGGCTCCCCAACCAACACGGCGGCCGCGAACACTGGGAAGCCGTCCAATTCCTCCAAGAAATGAACGCCACCGTCCACCGCGAACACCCCGGCGTGCTCACCATCGCCGAAGAATCCACCGCATGGCCAGGCGTGACCGCCGAAACCGACGCCGACGGCCTCGGATTCTCCATGAAGTGGAACATGGGTTGGATGAACGACACCCTCGAATACTTCTCACTCGACCCCGTCCACCGCTCCCACCACCACAACGAAATCACCTTCTCGCTCGTCTACGCCTTCTCCGAACGCTACGTCCTACCGTTCAGCCACGACGAAGTCGTCCACGGCAAAGGCTCCCTGTGGCAGCGCATGCCTGGCGACGACTGGAACAAAGCCGCGGGCTTACGCGCCCTTTACGGCTACATGTACTCCCACCCCGGCAAACCACTCATGTTCATGGGCTGCGAATGGGGCCAAACCACCGAATGGGACGAAGCTCACTCCATCAACTGGGACGACCTGCACCGCGACTACCACGCCGGCATCAAACGCCTCGTACGCGACCTCAACCTGGTCTACCGCGACACCCCCGCCCTGTACTCCCAAGACAACACCCCCATGGGCTTCCAGTGGATCAAGGGCGACGACGCCTCAAACAACGTGCTGGCCTACGTCCGCTGGGGCGTCGACGCCACCCCAGTCCTCGCCGTGATCAACCTCTCCGGCGTCTCCTTGCCCAGCTACCGCCTCGGCCTGCCCGAAGCAGGCGCATGGGACATGCTGATCAACACCGACGAATCAGTCTACGGTGGCGCGGGCAACGAACTGCCGCGCACCGTGTACACCGAACCCACCGAGTGGGACCGGTTCGACCAGTCCATCGAACTGCACATCCCAGCCATGAGCGTGCAGTACTACGTCCTCCGGCGCTAAGTGCCGAACAGTTGGTCCATTGCCCCGCGGTTG
>NZ_KV803842.1:96112-96765 GCF_001811185.1 Corynebacterium sp. HMSC067D03 | reverse complement strand
TCCATTGCCCCGCGGTTGGTGTTTTTCACCGGATACCCGCGGGGCGAAATCCATACCGGGGCACCCCGGATCATCACGATCCGGCCCCGTTTCTTACGCCACGGATCATCATCATTGACCCGGTTGTGATACCTACATAGCGGCGCCAGGTTGCCAATATTGGTCTCCCCACCATGCCGCCACGCCTCCACGTGATGCAGCTCGCAGTTGTCTGCTCCGTGACGACAGCCAGGAAACGCACACACCGGCGAGACCAACTTGGCCAAATCGCGCTGCTTCTGATTCGCCAAACGTTGCGTGCGGTACAGATTCACCGCACCGGCCTGCGGATGAAACGCCGCCACCTCCAACGCATCACCGAACTGGGCGGCCAAAAACTCCGCACCCGTCATGGTGGTGCCATCAGTCATGGCGAGTAGAACGTCATCGCCGTTGCCGTCGAGGATGCGTAAGTAATCCGGCAACGGCACTAACACCGTCGGACGCGGCGCTGCGGTCGCCACCTTGCCGTCGCCGAAGAAAATCCCAATGAGGTTTTCGGCAATCTGGGGTGCAGCCGGACGATCCTGATCAATCCCTAACCGCCCGGCATGCTCCATATCGGAGATCTCCCGCTCATCATAGGTTAAGTGCAGGGTGCGTTTGCCGTTTCG